>CAZBYH010000034.1:0-6426 GCA_964496155.1 uncultured Methanoculleus sp. | reverse complement strand
TGTGCGAGGAAGATACCGTTGGGTGGGGTGCCGATGATCGTTGCAAGTCCGCCAATACTGGCCGCATAGGCTATTGAGATAATAATGCATTCTGCAAAGGCACGCTGCGATTTGTCCATTTCATCAAGTTTCAGATCATTCCTCGGCAGAATGGTGGCAATGATAGCAATTGCTATGGGAACCATCATCATCGCCGTTGCAGTATTTGATATCCACATCGAAAGAAATGCAGTTGCAATCATGAACCCAAAAATGAGCATGCGTGAACTCGAACCAGCCTTATTGAGAATCATTAGTGCAATCCGTTCATGCAAACCCCAGCGTTGCATGGACATCGCAATGATAAAACCACCCAGAAAAAGAAAGATAACTTTATCGGCATACGGTGCCGTCGCCTCAGCAGCCTTCAACACCCCAAGGGCTGGAAAGAGGACAATAGGCAAAAGAGCAGTCGCCTGAATAGGGATTGCCTCAGTAATCCACCAGATTACCATCAGGGCAGTAGACGCTGCGGTCGCCTGCACCGGGAAAAAGGCGGGATCCATGGGCCAGAGAAGGATGGTAAAAAATACCAGGACCCCGACGATTTTTCCGATCGTCTTTTTCATATCTGAACAGATAAGGTCGTATGATATAAATTATATATCTTTTACAAATACCGAAAATTCAACCACATTTTTTAAAATGTCAAATCAAATGAGCGTGAAATGCCAAATTCTCGTCGTTGGCCATAAAAACATTCCGCCGGATAAAAAATACAGGAATAATCCTGCGTTCTTATTTGACAATTTTCCAATAGCACCCCATATTCCTGAAAATCAGAATAAACACCCGGAATATTCGATATCAGCAGCTATATATTTTTTCGCCATCAAAATGGGCATTGATCCAAAGACATTTTTATTGCGCAGACATATTCACATTCAGGAAGTGATTCTATAATACCTGCCTTTGAATGGAACCGATATAAAACTGCAAAACCCATTATCTGGGTTGCGCTCGTCGTCATCGCTGTGATGATGGAGTTTTACTGCCATCTGGTCCTGGGCATCTCCATAGTTTACACCTCATTTGCCTACCTCGTAATCGCCATCGGTGGCCTCTGGTACAGAAAAGGGGTCGTTTATATGGGTGTTGCATTGGGACTGTTGCACATCATCGACGGTTACCTGCTCACAGGCACCTTTGAGGCGGCCATTGTCATGCGTGGCCTGATGTACGCTGTGGTGGCAATTGTCATCTGGGTCATCTCCGGCATGGCAGAGAAGGAACACTTTGCACTGGTTGGGTATATTAACGAGACGGCCCTTCGGCTAAGGGGACCGTTGAATGATATCAGCAAAAACCTCGAGGATATCGCAGGCGAAATAACCGAAGAAGAGGTACGCTTACAGATTCTGGTGCAGGCGTCCCATGTCGCACAGGCATCCGAGACCATCCGGGAACTGAACCACGACATTGTCACCAGGGCAACAGATATCCCCGATGCATATCGTGAGTACCTCTCAAAATAACATAGTACCTCTCAAAATAACATGCCACTCTGCCAACCCTTTTTTTCCGATACCGCATATATCTATCATAAAGGCCGGAAACGGCCATCGTTACCATGAACGAACATACACTAATCCATATCACCCAGGGCAGTCTCAGGCACATGAATCCGGTGACAGATGCTGCAATCCTTGAAGCAGGACGGGCTGCGGACATCGGAGAAGAGAGCCTTGTGATCGATGCCGGGGCTGGCAACGGGACAGCGCTCATCCTCCTTGCAGAGGCATACGGCTGCAGCGGATATGGCGTTGAGATCCGCGATGATGCATGCCGGGCGGCCTCATCTGCGGCAACCCATGCCGGACTCTCAGGCCTGTTGGAATTTGTATGCGGCGATGCGACAACAGTACCATTCCCGGAGGGTGCTGGTCTCGTCATCTCACTTGGCTCTGCTGACTGCTGGGGAGGGCCTGATGAGGCCATCCATGCCTGCGCAGAACGGGCCGGTGAAAACGGCTTTATCCTCTTCGGGGACCGGGTCTGGGAGAGAGCACACACGCCCCCCGAATTTGCCCGCGAATGGCCCGAGGTTCGAACCCTGTATGAACTTGTCTCCGCCGGCCGGCAGGAGGGGTATGTGCCGGTATGGATCTGGCATGCAACTCCGGCAGACTGGGACCGTTATGAGTCCGGCATCTGGACACACACGGCGGACTGGATGCGGCAACACCCCGGCACCCCGGAGGCAGCAGACCTTGCCGCCTATCTTGAAGCAATACAGGACGAATACATCCTGTATGGGCGGGAAGCCATCGGCTGGGCGATGATTCTCTTTCGTCCTGCCTGAATATCGAAAATACACAAATATATCGGAATACAACCATGAATCGATACGCATTTGTCACCACCATCCCCAACCTGACCGGAGCCCTCCAAAGGGGCGTCGCCATCATCACGGAGCATAACGGCAATATCAACCGTATTCATTTCGATCGCGGTATCGACCCCTACACCGTCTTTTTTGAAGTAACCGCCACCGCTGAAAAGTATGATCGTATTCGGCGGGGGCTTGCAGATATCGGCTATCTGCAGACAACCCTTGAAACCTTTGCCTCCCTTAAAATTCATATCCACCTGCCGCATGAGTCTGGGGGGCTCAACAATTTCCTGGAGATGACCACCGGGGCAGGAGCAGAGATCACCTCCATCGCCTTTGATGACACAGGCATTCACCCGGACAGGGTCACCATAAGCATGAGCGTCCGGGAAAGCAGTCCCGTAGAAGAGCTCCTCCATGCGCTCAAGTCACACTACCCGATTGAGGTGCTGGAGTTCGACAGCACCGGCCAGAGCCTCGATGATACGGTATTCTACCTGCGGTTCGCCCAGAAGATGCGCAGACTCATCGACACCCCGGACGACGATTTTCTGCTGCGGTTTTTGGGTGACATAAATCACATCGCACAGGACCTGACCGCCCGCGGGGAGGATCCCCGGACGGTATTCCAAAATGTACTGGGGGCAGGCGAATACATCGCAGCCACCTGCAAAGACGGATTTTATGCAGATGTGCAGATACTGACCCTCTCAGAGGAAGTGACCCTCTATGCCATCCAGCTGCCCAGCGGCGGAAATATCTATCTCTTCCGGACACTGGACGGAATACAGATGCTTGACACCGGATACGGAGTATATTATCCGGATGTGATGCAACTCTTTGCCGCATACGGCCTCACCGTCACAGAAGAACTGACCCGCATCATCGTTTCACACGGAGATGCAGACCACTGCGGTGCAGGCGGGTTCTTTGATGTGCCTGCCCTGATGCATCCCGCAACCCGGGAGATCATCCGGACCGGCAACCGGGCGTGGGGATCCCGGAGTGAGGGGTTGGTGCTCGAAGAGATCTATACCACCATGATCGCCCTCTACTCCCGGTGGAACCCTCCGGCAGAAGAAAATATCCGCCTCATCAGACCGGAGAACGGAGAGAAACGTTCCATCTTCCCTGTGGCATGCCGCATCGCCATCGGCGATCTCTCCTTTGAGATACTGGAAACACCCGGTGGCCATCAGGTGGGAGAACTTGTTCTCTACTGCCCAAAGGAAGGCTATCTCTTCACTGCAGACAGTTTCATGAACTTTGCGAGTCTCACCGAAGAAAGACGCCGCTACAACTCCTATGCTGACTACCTCGTCACCTCGGTTAACGTGGATTCAGATCTTGCACGAACCGAACGGCGTGCCCTCTCCGGGATTGCACAGGAATTCACCAGCGAAACGGGCCGGCCCTGCATTATCTTTGGCGGACACGGAGCTGTTTCTGATTACCGGGATGGCACCCTCACAGTCACCGGCACCATCGAGCATTACACCCATGCAGGAGGCAGGGAACTCCCGGAGGAAAAACCCTGATGCGCACGGTCACAAGTGCGGATACGGAGATACATCGGATTGCAGCGGACATGGCTACGGCCCAGACAAAGGGAGACCTTGGAGCCATACTTGCTCGTGAGGCGAAACGGTTCAGCCGGTATGACCTGACCGTGATCAGTGCACGGGTCAGGCAGGATATTGACCTGCTGCCGATGCCCTACCGTGAGAAGTTCCGCCCGTACGCAGAGAAGTGGTTCTTTGGCCGGTACCACGAGCTCCTGAAATCCGATCGGGACGGAACATGGGCACAGATGCAGGAACAAATTACCGACAGAGATTTATTTGAAAAATTCTGCCGCATGATCCCCGATGCCTGCCTCCGGGATGAGCAGGATATGCCTTATCCCGGTGATAACGAAAATATGGTTCCCTTCTACCAACTTTTTTATTACCTACTCTGTGCATTTGCGATCTTTGTCCGTGATGAACCCGGCCATCCGGTAGGAACCCCGTTCCCCGGCGGATTTACGGTACACACGAAAAAGGGTGTCTGCTACTGCCCCATCCGGGACAAGGAGGAGGAGATCTGGCACTCCATATGCAACTTCTGCCCGGTTATTCAGGATCCGGATAATCTCTAAAAAAGCTCCCAAAACGACAGCAGGGAAAGATTTCAACAGCCCGGGAGAATCTTTATCCTTCAGGCTGGCGCAGCTCCTTTCAGACCAGCTCATCAGACAGGGAGACAGTAACCTTAAACCCTATTGAGAGAGAACTAAGGGTTGGTGACAGACATGTCAGGTGAAGACTTCTTTAAATTAGCAACCGATGAAATCGGCAGCCTCATCAATGCGAATACCATAATGGGCGATGCAATCGATGCAGGGGACAAAGTAATTATTCCCATCGCCTCATTCGGGTTTGGTTTTGGCGGGGGAATGGTAAAAGGAGACGGAAAGGGTGAAGGGGATGTGGAAGGGGCCGGAGCCGCCGCCGGCGGCGGTGTCTCGCCGATTGCACTCATCATCCTGCACAAGACCCTAACAGGGATTGAGAGTGTGCAGGTGATATCTCTCAAAAAAAACACCGCACTATCTGAGGCAATTGCCACCATCGGAGAGAACGTCCTGCCGCAGGTGACCGAGACTCTCAAATCATTGATCAAAACATATAAGCCGGAAAAAACCGTTGAAACAGAATCCCTGAATGAAATACCGAAAGAATCCGACACCGAATAACCGGGACTTAACCCGTCCTCCTTTTTATGATATACGACATCCTTCTCATTGCAGCAGCGCTTCTATTTATCCTCGTTGTAATCCTGCTCATCGTTCTCTGGGTAGTGCCGGTGACCTTCACCGGCCGGGTTGAGCTCTGCCCGGATGCACCGACGCTTTTCATGATACTCTGTGCAAAGTGGGGGATTGTCACCCTGTATGCAGACGTTCTGGACGGGGCCGCTATTGAGGTATCACTCTTCGGACGGACATTCCGGAGAGTTCTGCCGGAGGTCGGCCAAAAAGAACCTCTCCCAAAAGAAGAGGCAAAGACAGAGAAGGAAACACCGGCACCCGATATTATGGGCATTGCAGATGCGGTACTCCCCCAGGTGGGACCCCTTATGCACCAGATTTCAATTGACCACCTGTCTGCCTCCGTCAGGATTGGACTGGGTGACGCAGCACTTACCGGGCAGGTATTTGGCATCCTGATGGCCCTTCGGGGTATGCTGATGGCAACGGGAGGACGCGTTTCCCTTGCCGCCACAGCAGACTTCGATGACCACGTGGTGGAAGGAAATGCGGAAGGTGTGATCCGGATTGCCCATCCTCTCTCACTGGTTCCGCCAATGGTGAGAATTATCCGCCACCCCGCGGTATGGAACATGGTAACAAACAGATGAAGGATCATATCGGGGCTGAACGCCCATACCTGAGAGACAACGTAACCATCATCCCAGTGTGCCAAACCCACACAACCTCGGGTTCCGGGTGGTATGCCGGTGAGAAAAAACCGCTTGGTGTTTTGATACATAGCGGAACTTCTCTGCGCATCGTCTCGTTTACCGGATCGTATGAATGGTGGGAATACCTTACCAAAGAGTATCCGGCATTGCAGGATGTACACACCGTTTTCCCGGATACAACGCCTGAAATACCAAAAAAATAAGGCGATTTTCTGTTTTTTACTCAAACCGAAGTGCCTCAATCGGATTGAGATTTGCCGCTTTCCATGCCGGATAGAGACCGGAGACGAGGGTAACAAGGAGACCGATACCCATCCCGTAGGGGATATAGAAGAGCGTCTGTGAATAGAAGAGATAGGACGCATCCCCCAGCACAACAGACAAGGCAACGAACCCAACCACAAAGGAGATGAGGCCACCAACACCTGATCCGATCAGGCCAAGGATAAGCGCCTCATACAGAAACATTCGCATCACCTCAAACCGTTTAGTTCCGATACTCCGGATGATCCCAATCTCCTTTATTCGTTCCGTGACCGACATCATCTGGACATTAAAGATGGAGACACCAGCCACTAAAAGCGATATAC
>CAZBYH010000033.1:0-11656 GCA_964496155.1 uncultured Methanoculleus sp. | reverse complement strand
CCGGAACCATGGATCCTATCACCAAGATCGATGTGAAACACTCGATTGCAACAGCGCGCGAAGAAACAGATGAAACATTTATTGTAGTCTCTCACGACATGGAATTTGTACGCGATGTCTGTGACCGGTGCATTCTCATGAGAGGCGGAAAGATCGTCAAGGTCGGACCGACCGCTGAAGTGCTCGAGGAACTCTCAGATAAAGAGCGGAAAATTATGACAAAGGCCTAAGGGGAGAATTATTGAATGACAGAAATCCGCCTCGATGGTGAGAGGCTGGAGGTACCGGAAGGAGCACTGCTCAGAGATATCATTCCCGGGCATCCCATGGAATGCAGTGTCGCGGTGATCCGCCCGGCAGACACCACATCTGCAGCCACACGGAATGTTCGTGTTACAACGACCGCAGGAGAGGTAATTATTGAGGTTACCGATGAAATACCATCTTTTTTACAGGATTTTATCAATGCGGGTGTCCCTGATACCGGAACTGATCCAGATATACTGATATTAAAATGGGCTGACCGGCAGGCAGCATCATTTGGCCCGTTTACCGCAGATGCGATACCAGAAAAATCTCCCCATCGTTATAACCGGGGAGATGTTATCCTCGGCTGTGGCGGATATGACCC
The DNA here is from genome assembly GCA_964496155.1 of uncultured Methanoculleus sp. GTDB lineage: Archaea > Halobacteriota > Methanomicrobia > Methanomicrobiales > Methanomicrobiaceae > Methanogenium. Next base: position 11,025 of record CAZBYH010000033.1, on the reverse strand, counting down.
CGGACAATCATACCTGCTCTTTTCAAAGGCACCTCACATCGCTGACCACGGCGCCGCAAAAGGAGGAGGCATTATTGGCAAAGTTGTCTCAGGAATGTCAGTTCTGGAGGAATGGAAGCCAAAAGATGCAATTGTCTCAATGGAACGAATCGTCCAGAGCGCAGACGCATCAAATGCCTTCACCACAACATCCCGGGATATTGCCCTTGAAGATGGCATGAGTATCATCACCTGTGTCCGTGCACGCGGTGCAGGATACCGGGATAAAGATATTGACACCATACGGGCACAGAGTGTAGAACATCTGTTGCTGACCTACCGGGGCGGACGCTACCATGTGTCACTGAAAGCAAGCACCCACGCCCGTGATGACCGTATGCGTGAGAGTGATGTCTTCTACGAAGGGGAACCTCACTCCCGGTTTGAAGGCACGATTACTGCACGAATCAGCGGAAGGAACCGCGGTTCAATATTCATTTATACAAATGACATTGCCGGAAGTCCAAATCACACCGTCGTCGGCAGTGTGGAGCATGGTATCGAACTGGCACGTATCGCAGACAAAGGAGAGACATTTCTCTTCTCAGTTGAACCGCTACAATTTGATATCCGTGGGCTGGCCCTCTCCGACGCACAGGCGATTGCAGAAAAACGGGGTATCACCCTGAATGTCGATGATACTACCAGTGAACGGATTGTCATCTCGCAGACGCCGGGAACCACACTGGAAGTGCTTGCAGGAAATGAGGTATCAGTCACCACAATTCCAGCTACTCAGGTCATATCTATTGAACTCTTTGACGACAAAGCACCATTGAGTTGCTATATTTTTCGCTCTGTTACCGGCCTCAGGTGGCATGAAATCGGTGAGATGCCCCTGATCATGCAGTTTGATGATGTATCATTGTTTCAGCCACTCATTAAAAAAGGTACGAATATCAATAAAGAGAATACACCGGAAGAGAGTGTGCCTGCAAATATGCTTGCTATCACCAATGACAACCGGAGGAGTTCCGGTCTCATTGGATGCAGAACCTCGGAAAACAGTGAATTCGGCCCCACATCAGAACCCTTTGAAGGAACGAATATTATCGGGCGTGTCTGTGAACCGGAAAAACTGCCTGCCCTCAAGGAAGGAAGCATTGTCTATATCCGAGAGGTGAAACGATGAGCACAAAGGAATATATTCCCACATATGTAGGCACGGTAACCAAATACGTCTTCATTGATTCCCCCACTATCACCCCACAGACACTTGCCATTCGTGCGTATGAAATCTCAGAAGGACTGATGGTCAAAGAGACCTGTTTCGGACTACAGGTAACAGGCAAATCGGAACAGGTTAAAAAACTTATTGTTGAGCTTCGCAAGGTTGACCCGGCCCATATATTCATCAAAGACCGAGGATTTCCACCCGGAGACCCACGTCGGTGCCGGGCAAATCTGGGCGGAGCGCGACCCGGATATTATGGTCATGAATTCGAGTGCGGGCTCTTACGGTTCGTCTCACATGGTCTTGAGGAACTGGAGAAGAAGAGAACAACACCAGTACCACAATTAAAGAAGAAAAAACTGGATGAAGGAAAATTACCCCTGAACAGATTAGTTGATATCATCAGTAACGAGGAGGCATAAAACAGAATGGCAAAAGTGTTTATTTTCCCTACAACGAGCCTTGTGCTCTCAGATATGGTTGAGAGATGGGGCCATGAGGCACTGGGGGCTGCGGTCGCAATCCGTGAAAAAATCCAGACCCCAAGTCTGGACTCACCCCCACTTCAGATGACGCCGGAAGACCCGAAGAAGGGCCTGAAATATGCCGCTGTCGAGGTACCATGTGGTGTCAGGGGACGGATGTCTCTCTACGGGCCGATGATTGAAGAGGCCGATGCCGCAATCATCATCAATGATTCAGACCTCTCATTCGGATGCATGGGATGCGCCCGCACCAATGAACTGGTGATGTTCACGCTGCGGCAACGAGAAGGGATGCCCCTACTCGATATCAAATATCCGGAAACGGATGAGGAAGGAATCGCATTCGTAACCCAGATTAAAGAGTTCCTTACAGAACTGGAAGGTGAGAAGAATGAGTGAACAGCCAGTACGTGTTGCACAGCTCTCCTGCGGGCCTGAACATAGCGGCGTCCAAAAAGAGATCAATGAGGCCGCAGCCGCTGTCAATGCCGAGATGTTCTTTCCGGATGTGACCCTCACGGATATCCGCCGGGCCTATGACACATTCGGTCTTGAAGCGCGCTCCGGGGATTTAAAACTCGCCATTGCCCGTGCGGTGGCTCTCGTTGAAGGTAAAGTGGATGCTGATGCAGTCTTTATTGCCACCTGTTTCCGCTGTGCAGAAGCGGCCATTGTCCGGAATGAACTGCGTCACTATATCCTTAAACACTCTGACCTTCCGGTGGTGAGTTATTCCTTTACGGAACGCACCACCTCAGGGACACTCCTTACCCGTATGGAGGCACTGACCACCATCGCACGAAGGAGAGCACTCCTTGCCCGCGAGGTACAGACAGGAACCACGCTGGGTATTGATTCAGGTTCTGCAACAACGAAAGCCGTCATCATGCAGGACAATAAAATCGTTGGCACCGGCTGGTTGCCCACCACCGAAGTGCTGAACAGTGCCAACGGTGTCATTGAAGAAGCCCTGAAAGAGGCAGGTCTTAAAATGGCAGATATTGAAGCTATTGCCACCACGGGATACGGCAGATACCTGATAGGGGAAAACCTGAAAGCCGATCTGATTCAGGAAGAGCTGACGGTGAACTCAAAAGGTGCGGTTTATCTGGCTGACCGGCAGCGTGGGGACGCAACGGTTATTGACATTGGCGGAATGGATAACAAGGCAATTTCTGTGCTGGACGGCATCCCCGGTACATTCACCATGGGTGGCATCTGTGCCGGTGCGTCAGGGCGGTTCCTTGAGATGACTGCCAAACGAATCGGCGTGGACATCACCGAACTGGGCCCGATTGCAATGAAGGGGGACTCAAGTGTGGTTCCCATGAACAGTTACTGTATCGTCTTTGGTACCCAGAGTCTTGTGAATGCACTGGCAAAAGGGAGCTCAAAAGAAGACGTGGCAGCAGCTGCATGTCGGAGTGTGGCAGAACAGGTATATGAACAGCAGCTTCAGGAAGTCGACATAAAAGAACCGATAATCATGGTCGGAGGCACATCTCTGATTGAAGGACTGGTATACGAGATGGGAGAACTGCTCCAGTCAGAGATTCTTGTGCCGCCACTCTCGCAGTATATCGGCGCTGTCGGAGGAGCTCTCCTTGTATCCGGGTTTGTTGAGGAGAAGCGACAGTCATGAGAGGCCTTGAGTATTTTGAGGTAGAATGTGTGGAGCCGGTGGGTAGAGAGACATACGCCCAGATTGCAGATGACATTCTCTCAGATCTCAACCTGAATCAGTCCATTGGAAGGCTTCATATCTACATCGACCCGGAAACCCCGCTATTTCTTGCCGTAGGAGTCATAAAACAGATGCCAGGGCTCGTATATATCCGGGATTTCGCAAGTGCTCTGGGAACAGAGACCGGAGTGGTGCTGGATATCGGCACGGAGAGATATCTTTCACCGATGCTCTCAATTCTCTGGGACAAATATGGGAGAGATCTCATCACCCAGCCGGATCGGTTTACGGTGAATATCCTGGTGCCCGGACTGGACCCACGGGAAATTGAGGATTTGATGGTGGTTGACCCCAGTGAAGGAATGTTCCATGATATCATCTATGCATTGCAGTGGATTGCACCGGAAGGGTTCAAGGTCAGACGTCAGACAATTGGCGAGGGACACTTCAGTTATGTCGCCAGTGAAAATACCCTTGATGAAGAGAAAATTGACGCCCTCCTTAAAGAGAAATTTGCCTTAGTCGGGGTGAGTACATGACCGTCCTTGTTCCCATTACCTACAAAGGGGGAGTATACCGCCATGACATCGTCATTGACCTGATCGATGATCTTGGAGGATATATTGTCCAAAAACATATGATCGCGCAGGAGGTAGTCCTTCAGTCTCTTGTGCCAAAGGATGACATTGAACTAATACGGGCGATAAGTCGTCCTCTGGCAGGAGTCGTCACTGAGGCCCCCCTTGTCGGGACCGAGATTGCTGTCGTCAGCCCCAGTCTTGAGATACACCACCTGCCCCACTCATCGTGTGATGTGGCAGAGTATCTCAGAAGCGCCGGGGCGAAGACCAATATGGTCGGACTTGCACGCGGTTTTGGCAAACGCATTGCAAATCTCAATATTGAAGAGCGGGATATCATCAATGAGCACGACTGTGCGGTATTTTTGCTGGGGAACTTTGAAACCTGCATTGAGTATAAGATGCCCGCTCTGCGCAGGGGTATTACGGTGCCCATCATTCTCACCGGCAGGCCGTCTACAGAGGCCCTGCGGGGGATCATCAACCCTCCTGTTGATGGATATGTCGGAGGCATCGGGAGAGTTGGCCACCGGATGAAACGGCAGGAGGGCGAAATTGACCGTCTTGATGCACTGGTTGAAGAAGTATCAACGGTTCTTTCCCGGAAGCGTGAAGAAGTGGCAAAGGATCCGCTGTCGGTAAATCCAGCACGTCTGATGGCCGTGCTGGACGACGCAATGGATATAACCAAGCGTTCAACCCACCCGACACCGATTACCGTTCAGATACGTGCCCTGCGGGTTAAACTGCCGTATGACACATATGCAGACCCAATTGCAGCTATTGAGATTGAAAACGGCGTCAGGATAGGTGACATTACCCACATTCTTCCATCCCGCATGCGGGATTATATTCTGATTCAGATCAGACCGTTTTCAGAAACGAAAATTATCGTCTGAAATACGAAATTATATCCCTTTTTTCTGACAACATTCATGTGATACATCAATGGAACATAGTGTGGATTTTGAAGAGACACTTCAGGAAATTCTAAAACGAGGACCAAAGACAGCATCAACCGACTGGCTGGAAGGAATCAAAGAGGAATTTGGGAGTGTCCCCCTTATTTATCAGAAGATGGCCAAAAAACCCGAAGTCCTTCTTTCGCATTTGTTGTATAAGGATGCAATTTTCGAGACATCATCCATCGAACCAAAGATGGTGGAACTGATAAGTATCGCCGTCGGTGCGGCGCTGAACTGCAATCACTGTGTTGAATACCATATGCATTCTGCACTGAAAAAAGGTGCGACAAAGGAAGAAATCCTTGAAGTGGTGCTTATTGCAGGGTCACTTGCGCAGGCAGCCGTTCTCGCGGATGCATACCGTATCATTGATGTCGGAACAACAAACGGGTGCGGCGCTACCTGCGAAATCAATAGTGTCAAGCTCAAAAAGAACGGCGATTAGATATCTTACGGGTATCTTCTGTTTTTGTTCCGGCACTCAAACCCCAATATGAAAACGATCCAGCAGTCGGGGGCAGCGACGTTGTGTCCTCAGATGCTGTCTTGCGTCCCTTCAGGTTCATCACACCCATCAGGTATTTTCTGCTTCATCCCCTACAGATATGCCAACGGTAATCATACCGGTAACCGTCGCTTTTGCCATCGTATCACCCACTTATTTCAGGGTTGTTTCCCTGTTGGTGACTCCTGAAACACCTGCATTCGGGATAGAAAATGTCAGCAGGCCATGTTCTTTTGCATACGATATGCCACCACATCATAGCAGTTCAGAGGCAAAGACACGACTATGCCAACTCAGTGCATTATCTCATTCGTATATACCCTGGATCCCGTCACCGGGAAGATTTGTCGCTGGTTTCTTTCAATAATGATTAATGCACGGAAATTCATACATGGATAAATATGACCGGGCCACGCGTACTCATTGCATATGCCACTAAATATGGGACAACAAAAAAGATAGCGGAAGAAATTCAGGACGTACTGGAAGAAAAAGGCATTGAGAGTGATCTCATCAATGTGATGGAGACAGGGAAGATTGATGCCTATGACGCAGTAATTCTTGGAAGCCCGGTATATATGGGCAAAATGCTTGTTGAAGCACGGGAATTCTGCCAGCACTATCGGAAAAATGCAGGAGATATCTGGCTTGCAATTTTTGTTAACGGGATCGCATGCTGCACTCCCGGGAGTGCAGGCACATCCCCAATGATTGCTGCAATTAATGAAATGCACGAATACGTGAGACCGGCAATGAAAACAGCATTTGCAGGTGCGTTTAGTTTCACCGATCTAACAGATGCAGATGCCCAGATTACCAGCATGGTCCACCCTCCAATCGGAGACTTCAGGGATCACGAGGCAATACGGGTTTGGGCACAGGACCTTGCATCAGCCATTTTAGAGCGTACACCCTGATTTGAGGGAAACGAAAACAGAAAAGGAGAGGTTTCTTAAAGAGAAACGATGTATATTTTATCTATCAGAGACCTTTCCGTGAACCCACCCGCGAATAATTGACGGCCACCGGATGAGAGAATATCATGAACAATCGGATACTTGTCATATACGCCACCAAATATGGTGCAACAGAAGGAATTGCCGCGGCAATCGCAGAAGGGCTTCAAAAGAAGGGTCGTGACACAGATGTCAAAAACGTAACCGACGTTTTTGATATTACCGGCTACCGTGCAATTATCATCGGGAGCCCGATTTATTATGGCAAAGTACTTCCGGAAATTGTGTCATTTGTCCGCCTTCACAAGAATTTACTGCATGAAATTCCCGTGATTGGGTTTCTCTCCGGATACTCGCTCCTTGACATTTCACCGGAAAAAAAGCGAGCAGCATCTGCGGCATTTGATCCGGTACGGGAATATATTGAGCTGAGGGGGGTTGGATACTTTGCAGGTAAAGTATCCGAAGATCAGCTTTCATTCAAAGATAAGGCGGTAATGAAGATCACCGGTGCAAAATCGGGAGATTACCGTAACAGAGATACAGCCATTATCTGGGCAGAGGGCCTTGTTGACCTCTGCATGCTCCAACTCTGACCTCTTTTTCGTCAAAACTCTATTTCTTTTCTCCCCAGTGTCATTACCGGGGGTATGAGAATAGCTATGTGCACTCATCTGAATTGTTATATCCTTCCCGGGAAAGAGTAGTGTATCGCAGGAGGTGAGTGCCGGATTCAAACGGATATATACGATATACATCAGGGATGCAACCATACAGGCATATCAGGACGGCGACAGGTCACGGCACAATACTTCGGTCATCATAACAACCTCTCTGAAACTATTACCTGCATACCTCTGAACTCAACCGACCTGTTGAACATACGTTTTCCAGTGAAACACAATCACAATAACCCTTTTTTTCTCAAACCCCCCCTGCAGAATGCAGGATTTTGAGGATATTCATCCCATTTTATATGAAACAAAGTATTCCTGCACCACTCTTTTCAGCATCCTGCATATTCACAGATACATCCAGGAACCATCTGCCAGAAAGAGTCATCAGATTCTGATTCAGCATCTGAAACACACAGGGGTCCAAAAAAGAATATCTCGTTCTCTCATTACCATCATCCGGACATATAAAGAAAAAGAATGAATGCAAAAATGTGTGCCGCGTTGTGGAGTGATTTAGCCGCCCACCTCTCGGCATGTGGATGCCATATGCGCTCCCGCCACAACCCCTACAGAGACGACATCAGATCCCACAAACCCGTTCTCAACCGGATATGGTTCCGGGAAATGAGTAATTCCCGCGAGTGAGAGAAATCGGGCATGGAATATACCGGGCAGTTGATGCCCACACCGGACCCCGATTTTTAGAAGAAGTCCGCAAGCGTCGTATGTGACGGGTCCATATCCTGCCAGTTCCAGCCCACTGCCTCAATAATACGCGAGACCGGCTGTTCAACCGACCTATTCAGCATTTTCTCAAGATCAACCTCGAATTCCGGTGGGATCTGGTCTGCATACTCAAAACAAATAACATCAGTCTTGGGGTATTTGCTCGTCACATTTCTGATATACAGCCGTTTGGGTTTACTTCCGGAGAGAAAAACCGTCCCCAGATACTTGTTGGAATATTCCGCACCCCTTACATGTGCATCCTTGTTTTTGTAGCTTTCGAGCGATTTGTTGATACCGCCGGGGATTCCAATTTCTTCCGGCGGGTAATCTCCTCGGCGGTATTTTTTTATAACCCCGCCGAGATATGATTTGACCGCGATTCTGCCGGCACCCCGTAAAATCAGCTCCATCACATGCTGCTGGACCTCTTTTGTCACCTGAGAAGAGTCGGAGCGCTTCATTTCAAAACCGACGATATCAATCGTATCGACCTCTTTCCCCTCTTTCCAGACCAGATGTCCCGCGTACCGTTTCTTTTTCCCTGCCTGGAAGAACCGCCGGTATATCTTCTCAAACTTGATGGAGAAATAATGCGTATCAGCGCCGAGCACGTCACGGGCAAAGCCCCCGTAACTTTCATTGAGGCGTGCTTCAATCGTCCGTGCCATGGTAATTGTCGTGTCAGTGTCGGCAACAGGGAGTTCTATCATACAGGAATCAGTATCCCCGTATATTACTGCATATCCCATGCCGGTTATCACATCACGGGTGTGAGCGATGATTGCCCGCCCCACAGAGGTAACCGCAGATCCTATCTCCCGGTCGTACAGACGGAACCGGGCATACCCGGAAACACCATAATAGGTGTTCATAATCACCTTGAGCACATTCTGCTGGATATCATACACCAGATAATCGGGTGAACCATATTCAAAGGTATTACGCAGTGCTTTCTTTTCATCACGTTCGGTGAGAAGGTCTGAGATGATAGCCCGCGTCAGTCCGTCCGGTGATTTCTTAAACCTGATGCCATTGGGTGCACGGAGTTCCCCGTTGGGGTCTTTCGTTTCCATGGATGCATTGATGGTCATCATGCACATCGGGTAGAGGGACTTCAGGTCGAGCACCACAACGTTCTCCTTGACACCCCGTGAAGGGTCAAAGACCGTTGCACCCTCAAACTCATCGCCCGCGTTAAACCCCTTGGAAGGCAGCACATATTTGCCGGATGCCTTGCGAAGCACGAAGATATCAATGACGTTTGATGAGTTGAGGGTCCGGTCCAGCGGACAACCCACATACCGGGCAATTTCCCGGTAGAATGCAATGATCATGCTCTTCGCATCAATACCGACACAGAGTTCGACATCACGGAGGTTGTACGCCACGAGACTCTGGGGATCAGTTCTCCAGAGATCACTCAGAGTTCCCGTATAGCGGGCCTTACCTTCCCCAAGTTCATCTTCAGCAATGGCGTCCAGACGGTATGACTCCTTGCGGGAGCTTTGCATCTTCCGGTACCCCATCAGAAGATCAAAGAGGGCCCGCCCACGAAGCGGATTTCGGGCACCGGCACCGGGAATCCGGGAGAGCGAGTCAGGTTCAAGACCCAGCGCTTCCATGCGTTTGGTAATATAACTGATATCAAAATCAACAAAATTCCATCCTGAAAGGATATCAGGATCAGTCTCACGGATATAGTCAACAAGACCTCTGAGGAGGTCACGTTCATGGGAATACGTGATGATGCGATGATTCGGCCGGATCGGAACAGGTACCAGACTTCCCTCATGTCCCGGAGGATGCATGTAGAGGGTCACATAGGCATCATCAAACGAATCATGGCAGGTGATGCAGGTAATAGCGTCCCGTTCCGGTTCCGGGAACCCACGTTCATCCTCACACTCAATATCCATCATACAGATACGTGCGGGTGCATCCACCTCTGCGGGTATAATGTCACGGAAATCCGCGGGGGTTCCCGGCACCACAGCACCTCCGGTGAGACCCATGTCTATCAGGTAGCGGGTGGCAAAAGGAATGTCTGCTTCGTAATGGGGTTCGTAATAGTCGCGGACATCACGGACATCGCCGGGTGTCCGGGTATAGATTCTCCGAAGTTCTTCTCCCCGTATTGAGGTATAGACGGTGGTGGTATCAACCTCGGTCTTTGGATGAGGGGGGATGGAATCTGCCTTCTTTAGAGGAGCATAGAAATACGGCCGAAACCCCGTCACCTCGATCTGGTGGGCAATGCCGGCAGGGTCACGCCCGAAGATATACACTACCGGGCCATCGGGGGAATTTCCATACTCAACCTGATTTATTGCAAGGTTAAGGCTGCTATTGTTACTCATCTGCTCTCCTGCAGAGTAAGCAGGATGCAGCCGCTGCCTCCGTGAAGCGTGCCTGTTCCCAGGCATCAAGGCTCCACTCAATGATCTCTTCAATCCCGCTCTTTCCAATCCGTGCCGGGACACCCAGAGAACAATCCGAGATGCCATATTCACCGTTTAAGATACAGGACACCGGCAGTATCGTATGGGCATCCTCAGCAACCGTGCGAACCAGATTCACAATATGCCATGCGGGTCCAAATACCGTACCCCCTTTGCCCCGGATTACTTCCATACTTGACCGGCGCATCTTCCCCAGAATATCATTGCGGACATCCTCTGCCACATCCACCGGCAGACGGGAAAAGAGGGGAACCTGATGCTCACCATGCTCGCCCAGCACCCATGCATCACCCGGAATACCACACTCTTTCAGGTAACCATTAAAACGGGCTGAATCTACCTGGCCGCCGAATCCGAGACACCGTTCACGCGGAATACGACACCGATGGTGAAGATAATAATTATTTGCATCCATCGGATTTGTTATCGTGATCAAAACACCGGAATATCCATCCAGATAAGCAGCACAGTCATCGGCTACCGGCAGGTTTCCCGAGAACAGATCAGCACGGGTTTTGATATCCGGGGTCCGTGGCATGCCTGCAGAAAATACCGTAATATCCGCCTTGCTGATATCTTCAGGGTCAGTTGAGATGGAGAGATCAATACCAGTATGACGAATGTCAAGCGCCTGTGCATGGGAAAAGGCAGTGTTGCTGTCATAAAGACAGATGTCATCTGCAATTCCGAGCACTGCAGCGAGGTAGGCAACCTCACCACCAATCTTTCCGACACCCATTACCGAGAGGCTGGTCATGGATCAGGTATGGG
>CAZBYH010000032.1:4022-11830 GCA_964496155.1 uncultured Methanoculleus sp. | reverse complement strand
CCTCACGAATTATTGAGGTGGGTAGCTCCTGCCAGACTCCGTCGTGGAAGCGCCACAAGGCAATATTTCCCGGGACGATTCCTTCTGCTCTCAGCCATGCCGTTGGCACGCGGAAGGCAAACTCTGCTTCACTGATTTGATCATCAGACATACCCGTGAGTTCTGCCGTGACATACTGGTACACCTGTCCCGTGAGGCCGTCCGGACCGCTTGGTGAGGGGTTCACGACAAGGAGGAAATTCCTTGTCCCTTCTGCTGCCGTGATCATGACCTGCTGCACCGCAGATCCGGTGAAGTGAAGGGTGGCTATTCCTCCTGCACTCAGAGCTTGTGACGTTGCCATATCCGCTGATGCGTCACTTCCATCGGATACATTCGGATTTTTGTTAAGATACCCGTTGATGGGATTTACCAGTGGGTAACAGTCCGTTGTTTTATTGTCATACACAAACGGCGTATCCCCGATACCGTTATATGTGGTGTCAGTGCCGTTGTAGGTGCTCCAGTAGTTGCCCATAGTTTGGGCGAATCCCTGTCCGCGATACCAGTAGGTCTCTGGTGTCGGGGAGTTCCACATCACTGTATCCCAGTCCACGTCCCTAATCTCTGCATACTGTTCCAAGCTGCTGGCAGTGGCAGTAGATATGCCATACCTGGACATCGTGCTGTGGAACGGACTGTCTGATCCCTCTTCGATCAGGAAGAGGTGAGCCAATCGACCGTTGTCAATGCTGTTGAAATACTGATCTGTCATTGCCTGTATCTCCGGCAGAGAATCCTCCGTCCCGGTCACACCTGCAATGAACACAGTTCTGTCAATGTCATCCGGTTCTGTCAATACGAAGTCATTACGGTATACATAGACGTCCCTTCCGGACTCCACAACTTCGATCATCGGATAATCTGTTCCGGAGAGGTGGTTGTCCCGGACTACGGAATTACTCAGATACATCAATGCCTGAATAGAGCAGTTATCTGCGTAATTGTGGGTGATGTCTGCTCCAGATGCCATAATCATGAGAGCGGCCCCTGTTTCATTGCAATGGATGGAATTGTCAGACACCTGAATATTTTCGGTCCCTTCCATTAAGATTCCAATGAGTGAAGTGTTTATCGTGTTGTGACTCACGTCCACGTTCCCCGCATAAAGGATGCCAATACCATATCCTGTGCCCTCAATGACGGTATTGCTGTTAACAGAGCAGTTGGTAAGGGCCATTCCCACTATACCGATACCATCCCTACCGGTGATGGTGTTGTTTTGTATGGTGGCGTTCTCCGCCATCATGAGGCTTATCCCCTCAAAACCAATGCAGGCGATCTCATTTTCTTCTGCCAAAAATCCATACGTCTCTAATATCTCCATACCACACTGCATGTCCGGGCCAAACAGAGAGTTTCGTACCGTAACATTCTGTGAGGCAGTGACCAGTATTCCATACTCTACCTTATCTGCGGTGATGTTCTCCACTATTATATCCCGGCAGTAATGCAGATTCATTCCGTCCCGAATTGTCCCGGTCGTGGTGTCACGGATAATGATATCCGTACAGTTCACACAGATGATTGCCCCCGCATTTGAGGAGGCGTCAATGACATCTCCTGACATACTCTCCCGGTAGATGACCGGTCGGTTGTTCACCGTGACGGTTTCATCAATATTGTTGCCCGGGTTCTGCCCATAATTAGTGTATATGAGATTGTTTTCATTGTCATGCAAGGCAGTCCGGGACAGCATGAGGCCGCAGACGTCACTGATAAGGCCGCTGACGTCACTGATAAACAGGCCCAATTCGCATCCGGTAATTTCAACATCACGGATGGTGCAATTGTTTCCCATAATACCCATGCCCATTCTTGCAGCCCCGTTTCCATCGAACGTGAAACCGGTGATGGTGATATTATCTGCGTCGATTACCACACCATCCCCTTCTGCCGGGATGGCGACAACCGGCATTCCCACCCCTACGAGGGTGACTTTTTTATTCAGCACCAATTCCTCCGGGTAGGTGCCTGCTTTGACAATGATGGTGTCACCGGATGCGGCGGCATCAATTGCCGCCTGGATGGTCGAATAATTGTCTGGCACGACGGTGAAGGGGTGGGTGAATGCCTTGATACAGACGTTCGTGTTCGGAAAATCGATGGTCAGGTCATCCCATTCATCCCCGTAAATACTCACATAGCTCTCGCCTGCATCTGCTGTCGCTTTGGATGAATAGTTTCCAATGGGCTTCTCTATGCAAATCGGATAAAAACCAGTCGGAGTGGTAATTTTCAGGACGACTGAGAAGACCTCTCCGGGGTTCAGGGGGATGGTTTTCGGCAGGGAAATGGTATGATATCCCGGCAAGGCACAGGTGCCGGAGGTCCATGCCATCGGTGCGCCGTCACCCGGCGGTGTGGTGAAGTTGGTGAAGATGGCAACGGTGTAGTCCGCCTCTGGTTCCCGAGTATAGAAGCTCACATCGGTGAGACCTTCGTAGCTTTCCGCAGTGAATACATTGGCCCCATAGAATGTATTGCTATTTCCGGTGCCGATACTTGTCGTTGAGCCAAGAGGGTCATACTGGTAAATTTTCCGGTCTCTGTCAGCGGGTACCCCGGTGAAGACTGCCGGTTCAGCAGTGTCCAGTGAGCGGTCATAGTAGGAGATATAGAAGCACCCCTCCTCTCCGAGATTGGTGCCCCAGCTGTTTTTGAGAATGAAGGCGCCGTTACCCGGTGGGGTGACGTTAAACGACTCTTTTGGGAAGGCGTCATCCCATCCGACGAGTGTTACCGCATGGCCCCCCACCGAGGGGTATCCTTCATCCGGACGATAATACGTGGTGTAGTTGTCTGCAAAACAGGACATGTTTACAATGAACCGGACGCGAATGCCACCCTCATCCATGAGCGTCTGCTTTAACAGGTCGTTTTCGAGGGGGTCTGTCCGTGTCGGCAGAAAGGTTATCTCGTGGGTGTCAAGGACTCGTGGCATACCAGTGGGGGAGATGTTTGACGGCACCGGCAGGACGTACTGGTCGTCTTCTTCCCCGATTGGTCCGCTTCCACGGGTGAGGTAGGCTGCAGACATGAAGGTGTTCCCCCCATCGCACGGCCCATAATCAAATCCATCGGGATAGAGGTTTGAACAGAGATTTTTCATGTTGTTTTCTGAGAAATCTTCTGTTGTTCCGGTGTCGGTGAGATACGTTGACTCAAGGGAGCCATAGGCGGCAAATGCCCAGCAACTACCACAATCTCCCTGATCGCGAACCGGGGTAACCCTGCCTTCATCACGGAGGTCAAAACGGACGGGGAGTTCGGCCCCCCCAGTCACTGATGCACGGGTTATCGTTGCTGTATTGATATCTTTAGCATAGGTATCCGGCCAGACCAATGCCAGAGGTGCGGGGATATCTCCCATTGCGTAGGGCATTCTGTCGGTGTCTGTGAGCGGACTGAAATCGCTACAGCATTTGATGAAAGACTGGGTATCGGTTTCATTCCGCTCTTCCATGTAGATAACAAATGCCGGATTGAGTGGCGCCTGTTCTAACGTGAGTGCTGCTGCCCCCTGCACGAGAATGAGGGCGATAAAAAGAATTATTGCTGATCTGCTGATTGATACGGGAATCATAACACCACCTGAATATATACTGGATCATTTATCGGAATCAGAGATTAATATATGGCAATGTACCTTTTCCCTCTGATGTCCCCGATGTCAGGCTGTCACTCATGCCATTTCCCTGAATGACGTATCTGCCATTCCCTCTCTTTTGGTAATACCTAAGAAAAGAAGCGGAAAAGAGAGAGCGAGAGAGACAGAAAAAAAGTATGGATACCCGGCGGGGTTACCAGCCGCGAGTATACGCATCGAAACAGGGGATGCAGACGACACAACCATTCTGCACGCGTGCCCGCTGCTCGGATACCGGTTCTCCACAGGTGGCACAGGGGATTGACCGGAAGATGCGGGCCCGCTCAGGCAGTTCAGGAGTGACCTCTTTGCATTCATATATTTCATCAAGAGGGGCAGTGAGAATTTTATTAATCATTGCAGAGCGGAGTGCCTGAACCTGTTTTCGGTCTGCATCGGTGGCTGTGCCTGCGTTCACCCGTGCCTGAATCTCTGCCATCTCCGGGAAGAGTGCATCCATGCCAAACGCAGGTTTCTGTGCAATCCGCACCGCCTTTTCACCATTTCTGAGTATGAAAGTGTAGACCGGTTTTCCATGGTCACGGAAGATGAGGTTCCCTTTTCCCATCGTACAGCCGGTGATATACTGGATGGCGTCGATCATGCAGGCATCGTTCTCTACGATCGTGACCATCTCTTCATCTGCTGAACGGCCAGTGTTCAGAGATTTCTTTGCATACTCTGATGCCCGATATCCGAATGCAAGGCCGGGGCAGACATGTCCATGGAATTTGGCCACCTCTTCAAACGGCGGAAGTGTCATTGTCATTATCCTAATTCTTTGCACGTGAGAATGATAAATGCCTGTATCGGGCTTGGGCGCAGGTGTCCGACAGGTATTTTTTCCCGCAGAAACAATAAAACGATTAATGAAAAAAACGTCGTTTTCTCACTCCATTCGCCTGGCCTGTCTCTTTGCCTGTCTCATCTGCGTCTTCGTTGCCGCAGGATGCACCGATGCGCAACCTGAGGTCGTCGTGACGGCTACAGATATCGCCATCACGAGTATGGATGCCGCCTCGGAAACCATTTGGTACAGCATGACCCTTACGGCCACAAATACCGGGACGGCGTCAGCAAATGACGTCATTGCCGGCGTCACGCTGATGACCCCCGACTCTACTCAGATGTCACGGATGGCCCATGCAAACGTGGAATTCGGCACCATGCACCCCGGCGACATCCGGAGTGATACGGTTGCTATCATGCTTGTGGCAGGGCCGGTGGGATACACCGATCTCATCACCAAAGGGATGAGCCCGGTGCTGACAACGCGAATCGATCAGATAGCATATCTCTCCCTTCCCTTCTGATGGAGAGACCTTTATTTCCGTTTCTTTTTTTACCCGGCGACTCCAGATACTGAGTATGCCCGTTGTCAGATTCCGGTTCTTTCGTTCCCAGACGGTTTCAGAGATTACCTACGAAGAGGGTGAAACCTATGCAGACCTTCTGCTGCGCTGCAACCTCATACCGGACACCATCCTCATCTTTGCCGGAGACCGTTCTCTTCCTGAGGACGCACCGGTATGCGAAGAAGAAGAAGTCACGATAGAAGAGACTGCATCACGTGGATAGAACACAATCAGTAGCGATCACACTATTCAGATGAATTTAGACAGGGAACGGGTACACAAAGAAAAATGTTCACGAACATCTAACGAACGTCGAATCAGCACAAAAATAGTTTCAAACAAAAAACAAGAAATGCCGGGGATTACTCCTCAGCTATTTGTTTCTTCTCTTTTTTTGGCGGGGCCGGCGGACCCTGCATGAGATCTACCACCGAACCGATGGTCGAAGGGTGGTAGTCGGGTTCGATAAAGATACAGTCTCTCGGGCAGACTTCAGCACAGAGACCACAGATGATACAGCGAAGTCTGTTAATCTCCCAGGTCCGGGCCTCCCGGTCTACCACAATCGCCTGTGAGACACAGTGACGCTCACAGTTGCCGCAATAAATGCAGTCATCGATGGCAATGGTGATATGTCCGCGAGATGTCTCATACCGTTTGGCAGGAGTCGCAGGGTACATCAGGGTGGCGGGTTTACTCGCTACATTCACGAGCGCCCGTTTAAGCATGGAAAATAATGCCATATTTTCTCACCTCTCCGCACACCCGATACACGGGTCAATGGTCAACACAACCACCGGCACATCTGCCAGTTCGATGCCCGCAAGCATCTTGACAAGGGGCGGGATGTTTGTCAGAGTCGGTGTCCGCACGCGGTGGCGGACGAGATTCTTTGTGCCGTTTGCTCTCACATAGTGCATGCATTCACCACGGGGCTGTTCCGAGAACGCGAAGCACTCCCCCGTTGGGTTGCCCTTCACCTTCTCCTCAATAGGCCCGTCGGGCATCTTTGCGACCGCCCGTTCAACGAGGTCAATTGCCGCAAGTACCTCCAATGAGCGGACGAGACAGCGGTCAAGACAGTCACCATGAGGGAGTGTTATTGGCTTAAACCCGAGTTCCCCGTATGCCGAGTAGCCGCTTGAGCGGACGTCCATGTCACAGCCGCTGCCACGGGCCACCGGACCAACCGCACCAAGATCCCATGCCTCGTCCTTGGTAAGCACGCCGAGTCCCCGCATCCGGTGGCGCACGGTCTGGTCGTGGGTGAAGATACGGTTTGACTCTTCGAGAAGAGGCCGTATTTTATTGAGGTGATCCACCATCTCGCCGAGTTTCTCATCCGGGATGTCGAGGCGGATACCTCCAACCTTTGACGAACCCTGAATGACCCGCCCTCCGGTGGTGGCCTCCATATCGTCGAGGATCTCCTCTCTCAGACGCCATGCGTTCATGAAGAGGTTCTCAAATCCCATGGCATCTGCCGTCAGACCGAGCCAGAGCAGGTGAGAGTGCATCCTTGAGTACTCCATCCAGATAGTACGGATGAACTGTGCCCGGGGGGGCACCTCAATGCCCATGATCTGTTCAATCGCATTGCAGTAGGTGACAGAGTGAGTAAACGAACAAATCCCGCAGATACGTTCTGCGATGAGGACATAGTCCTTGAAGTCGCGCTTTTCAACCAGTTTCTCAAGCCCACGGTGGATATACCCGATAGTAGGTACTGCCTCAACGACCCGTTCGTCCTCCAGCACCAGATCCAGATGAATTGGCTCAGGCAGCACCGGGTGCTGGGGGCCGAAGGGGACAACAATCCGGTTACTCATTCTGCATCCCCTCCTTTGGGAACAATGGTGACAGACGGCATGTTTTTGAAGGGTGCCGGCACGCTTGTCTCGAAGAGATGTCCCTTGAAGTCGACATTCATACCGGTTACGGTAAAACCGAAGAGGTCATGGAGCTCGTTTTCGTAGATGAATGCCCCCCAGTATGTGCCGGAGATGCTGGGTATGATATCCCCATCGTGAACTGTTATCCGGAGGCTCTCGAAATCAAACGACGTGGTAAAGGTATAATTGATTTCATATCGGTCACCGAGAGGGGTGCAGCCGATCTGAACCAGCCGGTGTCCCTTTGCGTGGTAATCCTCTGTCTTTTTCAGAAGCTCGGTGACCGGAATTTCTATAATGGTGTGTTTCTGTACGATCATTTCTTATCTCCCCCATTTTCAGCCATTTTTGCCCGTTTTTCCTCGAGAATCCCGAGGGCACGGACGACGCCGTCAATGATGGACTCAGGACGGGCAGCACATCCGGGAACATAGACATCGACCGGGATAACCTCGTTAACCCCGCCCATGATATTGTAGCATTCCCTGAATACACCGCCGGTGGCGGCGCAGATGCCGATGGCGACCACGACCTTTGGATCAGGCATCTGTTCATAGGTGTTTTTAACAATCGCCCGGCTCTGTTCGTTGATGCCGCCGGTTATCAGGAAGACATCGGCGTGTTTCGGGTTGCCGGTATTGACAATCCCGAACCGCTCCAGATCATAGAGCGGGGTGAGGCACGCAAGCACTTCAATATCGCAGCCATTGCAGCTGGATCCGTCGTAATGGATAATCCATGGGGATTTTGTAATATATGACATTTTTTCAACTCACCTCCCTACATCAGGGCAAGGACCCCCAGGTTGATTGCGCCGGCAACGAGTGCTACGATCCATGCGCTCTTGAGCATCACCTGCCAGCGGACACGTGT
>CAZBYH010000032.1:0-3922 GCA_964496155.1 uncultured Methanoculleus sp. | reverse complement strand
CTGACGACTACCCTCTCCTTTTCAAACAGCTTGAAGATATCATAGAGCGGCTGGAGCACCGGCGGGCCGACACGCCCCTGCATCCGGGCGGTCATCTTTCGGTCAATTCCGACAATGAGTGCACCGATGAACGGTGCAAGGATGACAAATCCGATGGCAAAGATTATTTCAGTGATCATATCGCCACCCCCAGGAGCAGTGCGACAGCTATCATGGCAATGAATGTGATGCACAAACCGTTGCCGATATGGGAGAGGCGTTTTTCACCGAAGTAGTCCACGAGATAGTAGTTGCCGAGCGCCACCGGGCGCTGCACGCCCATGCTGCCCTTGAAATGCATGTCCTGAGTGGCCGGCAGGCCGCCCACGTACCGGGGCGAAATCTTGCGGTTTTTTCGGAAATAAAACAGGGAGAGCGGCATCACGAGCACCATGAAGACCATCATCACCATGATGATCGTGTTGGCTTGCCCGAGGGTCGCTGCCATGCCGTAGATGCCGAAGACGTAGGGCACCACCAGATAAGTGGATAGCAGGGGGAACCCGATACAGACGGCAACCATCAGCACCGTGAGGGGCACGAGGGCACTGTATTCAAAGTTCGATATCTTTACTTCCATATGTTCGGGTTTCCATGCAATCTGAATCAGTTTGCCCATCCATTTTGTCCAGAAGAATACCGTCACCGCACTGCCAAATGCCAGCAGAAGAACGAGCACGAATCCGTACTGGGCCTCAATGAATGAGAGGAGGGCTGCCCATTTTGATATGAGCATCCCAAAGGGGGCAAGGAACATACCGGCGATGCCGATGATCATCATCAGCCCCAGTATCGGCAGGCGGCCGATAAGGCCCGTCATGTCCTCGATATCCCTGCTGCCAATCTTGTGCTCGACCGTTCCTACAGAGAGGAAGAGGAGGGACTTTGCGATGGCATGGAACACAATTAAGAGTATTGCTGCCCAGACTGCCGCATAAGAACCGATACCGGCACAGGCAACGACAAGGCCAAGGTTTGCTATCGTTGAATAGGCAAGGACCTTCTTTGCATTGGACTGCGATATCGCGATACCTGATGCCAATAGGAACGTCACACCGCCTACAAGGGAAATGATGTAGCCGACCATGCTTGCGTCGTAGATGGGGGCAAACCGGACGATGACATAGACACCGGCCTTTACCATCGTACTGGAGTGCAGGAGTGCTGACACCGGAGTGGGCGCAATCATTGCACCTACCAGCCATGAGGAGAACGGCATCTGTGCCGCCTTGGTAAGGCCGGCAAACCCGATGAGGGCTGCAGGAATCATGGCGACAGCAGGGCCTGCGGCAAGCAGGGTGTCCATCATAATAAGGCTCCCTGAGGGGTCGATCATCCCGACATAGATAAAGGTGAATGCAAATCCAAGACCACCTACAAGGTTCAGGAGAAGTGCCCAGAATGCATTCTTCCGCGACTGTTCGTCCCAGCTGTATCCAATCAACAGGAAGGAACAGAGGGTGGTCACTTCCCAGAAGAAGAAGAGCCAGAAGAGGTTATTGGAGAATACCACGCCGAACATTGCCGCTAAAAATACAAAGATGAGGGCAAAGAACCAGCGCCGTTTGTCCGGCATCTCTGGATGATGGGCATGATAGTCACGCATGTAGCCGACTGAGTAGATACAGATCAGGCTGCCGATGATGCCGATGATCATCGCCATGATGATAGAGAACGGGTCAATGAACAGATTGTTCATTGCTTCGGTTCCCTGCATAAGGGATTCGGCATATATGACTACTCCCAGCTGGACCACGACAAGCCCGGCAATGAGATATTGCCGATATTTTGCGGCAAGATACAGAAGACCCGCGGATATAATGACTTCGAGTCCGATCATGATCTGGGAGATCATGTCGCCATTGATGTCAAAATATACCGTCCCGGCCCCTGCAAACATTACAAAGAGATACAGGCTGGCTGCGATGATAATCGCAGCTACCAGTACCACTATTGTATCCCTCAGGCGGCTGTTCGGCAGAATGCCGAATAATAATGCCACCAATGCAGGGAAGAGGATCAGGAATACCAAGAGTTCCACGCTATTACACCTATGGGTGAAGATTGAGGATTAATCATTATTTATCATTATCATTGTTCCAAACTGGCAGGATTCGTTCAAAAATCGCTTTAATCCGGTTAAATTGCCGTTTGTGCGTAGATAAACCCCCTCTTTGCCTTTTACTGATGGATGGTGCCAGGCGGTTCGGTACGTTTACCATCCGTTCGGGTGCGCGGAAAAATATATCAAATATCGATCACGGTATCGGTGATAATCGGTGCGTGGATGAAAGAAAAAAAGAAAAAAATGGGTATGGTGAGTCCCGAAATCTTACATTTCCATCTGGGATGAACTCTTTGAGATCATCATATCATCGACACGGATGATGAGTGCAGCGGTCTCGGTCGCTGACATAATTGCCTGCCGCTTTACGCGGGCGGGCTCAATGACACCTTCTGCAAACATATCGATGATCTCACCGGTGAAGACATTCAGGCCAGCATAGTTTTCGCCTTTTGCGTGTGCTGCCTTGAGGGCAACCATCTTGTCTATCTGGTCAAAGCCGGAGTTCTCCGCGAGGGTGTAGGGCACGACCTCAAACATCCGGGCGAACGCCTCGATTGCAAGCTGGGTTCTGCCTTCCTGGGTTGCGGCAAAATCTTTTATCTTCATCATCAGTTCGATATCGATCGCCGCACCGCCGACGAGGTACTCCCCGTCTTCAAGTGCGTCCATCACGACACGGGCTGCGTCGTAGACGCCGCGTTCGAGTTCATCAACGTAGATCTGTGAAGTGCCTTTTAAGAGGATGCTCACGATGCCTGGGTTCTTGCAGTTGGTGATCCTGGTGATGACGATGTCCTTCATCTCTTCGATAAGACCTGCCTCACCAAGGACTTCTGCGGTCAGATCCTCTGGCTTGCCCACGATGGTTGCACCGACTGCACGGGAGAGGTTCTTCATATCAGCTTCAGGGACGTCCTGAATTGCGATGATATTCTCCTTTGCGAGATAGTACTGTACTGCGTCTGCAATGCCCTTCTGGCAGAAGACGGTGTTTGCGCCGGAGGCAACAATCTCTGCTGCAATGGCGCGAAGTGTATCGTTCTCCTGAACGCTGAATGCCTCCATCTGCTGAGCAGAGGTGATCTTGATCTTGGACTTCACCTGAGTTTTTGTTACCTCAAGTGGCAGGGAGAGCATGGCAATCTTTGCATTCTCAAGCCGCTTTGGCATGGAGTGCTGGACGCGGGTCTTGTCAAGGAGGAATCCTTTCAAGAGTTCCACATCTTCCATGTGATCTCCGACCATCGTCTTGATCTGGACATCATCCTCGTCGACGGTGTACTTTCCGTTTGCATCCTTCTTGGCGACTGCAAGCACCGCATCGACGACAATGTTCGTGATCTTGTCTTTGATACCTTCGATGGTCTTTCCGGTAACTGCGGTTGATGCGACCTTAATGAGCATGTCGCGGTCTCCTCCGTCAGCTTTGATGATCTGTTCGTTGATGATCTCCATCGCCTTCTGCATACCAAGATGGTATCCGTTTGCGATGACGGTCGGGTGAACTTTCCGGGTGAGAAGGGCCTCTGCCTGCTCCATCAGAGCGCCGATGAAGATCGTTGCAGTGGTGGTGCCGTCTCCGACTTCGTTGTCCTGTGTCTCAGCAACCTCGATGACGAGTTTTGCTGTAGGATGTTCTACTGCCATCTCGTGAAGAATGGTCGCACCATCATTGGAGATAACTACATCTCCGGATGAGGAGACCATCATTTTGTCCATTCCTCGTGGGCCGAGGGTGGTGCGCACGGCTTCAGCGATTGCTTTGGCCGCCATAATATTGGATCTCTGGGCTTCGTTGCCGCCAATGCGGTCTAC
>CAZBYH010000031.1:6185-12145 GCA_964496155.1 uncultured Methanoculleus sp. | reverse complement strand
GGGCACTCATCCGGGTGAAAAAAGTTCCTTTTCGAGAGGCCCGTTATACCAAAGACAGTCTTGCAAGAAACTTTTCCGTTGCATCTTCTGCGTCTTTCACCGTTTTTGCTCCGGTAATAATCATACTGCCTGTTGAAAACAGTAAAAACGTAACACCATAAAGTTTGCAGATCATGGCCGGGAACTGTTCCGGTTCATATTCTACACTCGTAGAATCTAAACTCGCATAAATAGATTCGAGTGGGGCGTTAAGCTCTGTCTTTGCTTTACAGACAATATTATTGAGTGTGATCTCTACGATTTCGAGATCAAACCCTGCTTCTTTGATACGTGTAAGAATGGTTTCACAGAGTTCATCCTGTTTTTCCAACAGTCCCTTCCCGGTCAACAGGAACTTGCCGGATTTATAGAATGCCGCATATCGGTTATCTTCCGGCATTCTGTACTTGAGCCAGTGGGCTGTAGACTTTTCTGTGCCCGGAAGATTTTGGAGGAGAAGCTCAAGATCAAGAGGTCCGGAGAGTTTTGCCGTAACGATGGCACTTACAATATCAAGTTTGACCATTTCTGCAAGAGAACATAGGGGGTGAGGGGAATTATGCATTTGTATGATATTGTTGATTGAAGATTCCCCTGTGCCGGCACAAATAAAATCATCAAACCTTTTATCTCAGACCACGGGAAACCATCCTCTATGAACCACTGGCTCGCCATCTCCAACCGCGATAATTCCGCCGTCACCATCAAAAAGCAGATCTGGGGTGTTGCAAAGAGACATATCAATTCGATAACAAAGGCCAAAGTCGGTGACACCCTTCTGGTCTATGTCGGGCAGCAGGTGATCGATAAGGAAACAACCCTTCCGCCTGCGATAACCGGATGTTTTGAAATCACGTCTGAGGTCTATGAGGATTCCAGGCAAGTATTCATTGCACCTCCCAAACTCGGGGACGAGGTATTTCCGCTGCGGATAAACCTAAAGACGATTGGAATATTTGACCCACCCGTCGAGTTCAAATCATTGATCCCAAAGTTAGCTTTTATTAAAAACAAAACGCAGTGGTCGGGGCACATCCGGGGGCAGGCGATGCGGATGATACCGAAAGAGGATTACGCATACATCATGAAAGCGGCTGAGACGCCACGAGGGTGAAGGAAAGGGCAGTTTGCGAACCACCCCTTACCATTTACAAAAACACTTTATTACCCTCTATTAAAGGTAAATAATTTCAATATCCGGATTCTTTTCCTTCAGATATTCAGCAACTAATCGGCAATGAGAAAACTCCGGTGTTGCCTCGCTACAGAGAAGGCATCCATGGTCTAACTGTTCGGGAGTGTACATATCAGAAACCTTTTTTTTCTTGAGCATCGCCTTAAACTGTCTCTCATATTCTGGCCACGTGATCTCCTCGTGTCGCCATTGTTTTAATAAATCCTTCTCCGTTGCAGCCTCTTTCCAATAAATATACTCAATATCTGCAATGGTCTTCAGGAAATAGGGTAAGTCACTTTCTTTGGTGAATCCTGCCAATTGAGATGTATTGCTTGCGCGAACGTCATAGACAATCCGCACCTTATTTCGAATGAGCAAGTCAAAAAACTCAGGTGCAGTTTTATGGGTGAATCCGATGCTAAACAGTTTCATGATATCCCTCAAAAGAGTCTGTCTTGAATATCATCCGTTATATCTTTTTCTCCTCGTCTCGTTTCCCGTGAAATTGTTTTCTTGTCGGATGAAACAGAACGATCTTTTTTGGAATTCAAACCAGATTTAGAGGACTCAATTATTTCAGATTTCTTATTGGAGAGATTACTATCTTGCGTGGACTCTGCCCGATATGCACCTGTTCGACCCAATTTCAGATATAAATCTTCCAGATCTTGTTTAGGCTCATTAAAAAGATTCCTTTGGGCGGGATCAAACATTTCGTTTAATAACTCCTCTTCTAATTTTTGATTTGGGATTAATTCAATACAAGGTACAATATGAATAACCTGAATTTCCCGTTCCTGTAATTCGCGGGAAATAAGAATAAAGCGATGACATTGCTGTGGTTTTTTTTCGGCGCACATCAGACAGACGCTGCGAGGTTGTTTGAGAAGATCAATCAGATCGTCAATTCCTTTTTGAAATACAGGGCGTTTCCTGACATTATCATAATTGACCGATCCATCCTCGAATAAAAAGGCTGGTTCGGTATAATACCCTCCCAATCGGTCTCCATAATGCAGATATTCGATATCATTTGATTCGAGGAAGTGTTTGAACTCTTTCTTGTTGTAGTTCGGTTGATACGAGCTATAAGGGGTCGTGCGTACGTCCACAAGAGTGTCTATCTTTTCCTTTTTTAGGAAATACAGGAATACGGAACAGGGAAGATCAGAATAACCCATGGTGTAGCATTGCAGATTGGTATTGGATTGTTTCATTTTTTTACCGTTTGGAGATGTATTTGCCCAACAACCAGTTTATAGTCTGCCTTACTATTTGGATATAATTCTGTATGTCCGGGGGTATGCCATTCAGAAAGAGGTACCTCCTTTCTTCTGGTTGGAGGGGAATGACGAATACGGCATGAACGCAACTGAAATACTGGCTCGGAAGATTCATTTGCTAACCTCATACAAAATGCAGATTATCTCATTGAAATCCGATGATGTGAAGCAGGGGAACTGGTTTAAGCATGAAACGGTATGACAAGGCAGTTCGGGATATGATACCTGATATTATTTGGGAAGAAGGAAAGCAGTGTGTGGTAAAGGAGGTTTCTGATGAAGAGTTTCTGATATACATGGAGAAAAAACTCTTCGAAGAATTACAGGAATACGCCGAAACAAAATCATCTGAAGAGCTCGCAGATCTTCTTGAAGTGACATACCGGATGGCAGAATTACAAGAGATGTACAGTGTCAATGGCATACAGAGACGAACTCGAAACACTCCGGAAAAGGAAACGTGAGGAAAGGGGAGGATTCAGGGATAATGTGATCCTCGTTTCTGCGGAAGAATAGCTTTTTAATAAACGTATCAACACGGACGCCCGGGGCAGGGTGTTTGTTTTCGCAGACATTGGGCATGGCCCCTGTAATCCCGTTTGCTATCACCCTCTCCACCAAGAAGACCAACAAGCCAGATATCGCCGCCCTGCATCTGTTTATCGCCGCCCTGCATCTGTTTATCGCCGCCCTGCATCTGTTTTATTCCTTCATTGATTTTATTGAGGCAATCTGCCAGGGCGTTGTTTCTTTTCTCAGCTCTTCAATATCTTCTGATGATGGGGTGAAAAGATACTCCTTCGCTTGGGAAATAACTACCACCATCTCTGTCGCAGATTGAACCGGTTTCAACGGTTTAACCAGGTTTTGCGCCTCGTGTGGAAAAAGGGTCTCTTTTTTCAGGATAAATTCATAGGTGGCACCCACTTCAAGGGGAAATTCAGCAAGGTATAACTCTGTGGCTTCTCTGAGGTTTGCCACTGCCTCTTTCACCGTTTCTCCCTGATTCTTCCACCGTTTCTCCCTGACTGACGCTACCCACTTCCGGGCATTCCGCGATATACAGATCATCTTCCGTGGAGAGCACCACCGTGAATGTCTTCATGATATCACCAATATCAGATCATCTCTTTTCATAGAGATAAAATGGGATGGAGAAGAATGGTTCATCCAAAATAGCGAAGGAGATGGATAATTAGTCAGAAGCCAGAAGATCAAATGCCCGATTGTGTTTCTTCATTGAAAATTCGAGAGCTGCTTTTTCCATTATCGACAGACCTTCCCCTCTCCCTGATTTTTTATATTCATCAGCCTTCTGTGAATTTCCCGGCGAAAATGATTTCGTTGTTTCGAAAACTCTTGGTTTTTCAGACGGAGATGCTGAATTATCCGGAGCGTTGGAACGATACGGGCTTCGTAGTTCAATCTTCTTATCTCCATCAACTGAATCAGTATTTTCTGAATACACTCCCATCCCTCCTTATTCTTGCACGATGGTTTCCAGATGCATGAATTTGCATGAATTTCCCGATGTATGAAAATGGTGGTACATTTAGATAGAGATTTTTCAGATCAGGCACACATACTCCACAGGTTCCCCAAACGTTTTTTACCCATCATTCTGCTGGATGGATGAATGGTCGGCCGTAATCAGCCAGAACCCCCTCCATTTTCATCTCCCGTCCTTTCGCTCCCCGCACCGTTACAATCCTTTCATTGCATTATTATACCGCACAATATTCGCAGGCACCCGGCATCTCCCTGGTTCAGGGGATTTGTTGGAAATGACAATCACTCCCCGTGAAGGCACAATACCCCATAAAACAAATGCACCGGACAGCACACTGCCACCCATGCCAACCATATATAGCGGTTCGGATATGAGAACGCCCGTCTCATCATAGTAACCGGAATGGATTCCCGTACCGTTGCGCCAGATGCCAAACAGTTGTCGAAGGGTAAGCGATGAACCGGACCGGGTATACGCACTCCCGATCATAGCCGATGATATTGTTTCATCCAGAATCGGATCTTCAAGATTTTCGGTAAACACATCCCAGTGATCGAGGATAAAGGAAAGGTCCCTGATTTTTATAGTCGGATCGGATGAACTCCCCTGATATATCACCTGATAGGGTGATGGTTCCATTTCAGTTTTTTCGGTGTTTGTCATTTTACCCACCATCCCTTACTGGTGTGCAAGAGTATAAAAATATTACTGATATACATTATATCACAGATGTAATATTACACACAGTTATATTATCCATCATTTTCCACCATCTTTTTATCACACCGACCGTTGTTTATCTCAGCCGTAATCGCCTGAATTCGGTTACTGACCCTACGATTATTCAAGACCACAAGGAATCCGTGAAAAACCCAAAAGAACCTATCCTAAACCTTCCGTGCCACCCCGTCTTAGATGCATTTCAAGTACTGAGGCCGGGGATAAACAGACACCGCCAGTCCTGACATTCACCGATGGATGTACAGAAGATTGGAAGAATTGTGTGCCGGGGAAGAATTGTGTGCCGGGGAAAAGCGTTATTCAAAATGGAGGCTGCAATGATGATATCAAATCAGATATTGCAAAGGACCACCTAACCGTATACTCCGGTGTTGACAGAAGAAACAACCACGGCATTTCTGCGTCTTATTGTGATAATCTTCTTCCGGTATTTCGGGTTTTATGCTGTTTCCATCCCATCAACCAGATATCAGCACTAAATCTTCACCAGATGAGGCAGATGGGGCAGATATACGAGCTCAATGGTTTGACTCTTTATGTCGCCTTGCTTTGCCTGCAGCGATGTCAGGCATATCGCTATATATCCTCATTGTGAAAAGAGGGCTGTACATGTAAAAATGTGTTCGCTCGTCCTGTGGGTGGGACGCCACATTTTTCCCGTGTGAGTTCAAAGAGGTCTGAAATGAAAAAACTAATTGTAGCATTACTGATTGCCACTCTCTGTATGGTGGCACCTGCTGCAGCACTTGATTGGGACATGAACCCATTCAGCACAGAGGTGTGGATTGACGGGGCTTGTCCACTCGGTAATGTACATGGAACGTACTTTGACCTGTACATTGATGAAAATTCTGTAGATCCTATGGAACCTTCTACGTCAGTGGATAACCACGGCGTCGCCTATCCCGGATGGTGTGTCAACACAAACTACGATGCAATTACGAATACGTCGTATGATGCTGATCTTAACACCACCATGGGTATAAGCAAGGAGTATAACAAGATAAACTGGGTACTAAACCATAAGGGGGAGGCAACATCAGGGGAAGTTCAGGCAGCTATCTGGAAAATACTTGGTCAGACAATTCCGACCAGATATCAAGGCTGGAATACCACCATTGCACAGCAATTGGCCGACGATGCAAACCCTTCGTATGTTCCTGAATACTATCCCGAGATTGGGACAGTTCTTGTTGTGCCCAATGGTGAT
>CAZBYH010000031.1:0-6085 GCA_964496155.1 uncultured Methanoculleus sp. | reverse complement strand
ATGCCGGAGTGCCCACCGCCAATCTCTGAATTCCCAACAATGTTGATTCCAGTATTCCTTGCCGGAGGTCTGGTGATTGCAGCCAGCATTCTGAAGAAAGAGTAAGGCCTGAAAGAATTCATCCTCTTTTAAATTTCAATACTCAAATAAGAAAGCAGGACGACTCCTGCGCACTTTTTTCGGGAATCCCGTGTACACATTTCGACGCATAAGGCTTTGCCACATGGTGCATGCATGATCACTCAATGATACTTTTACGCCTGAGGTGGAAAAGACCCTGTGGGACCGGTTTGAATTCGTTTAAACGTTAAAATCGGGGGTGCATTCAATCGCTGTTTTAAGATTTTAGCTGATTTTCTTCAGGATACGTATGTATTTATTGACACCATCATTTGAAAGAGCTAATCTGGTTCTTTGCAGATTTCTATTGATAATGAGATCTCTTCGGCATTGCCGTTCTGACAATATTCTATCTTATTCAGCTATTTTGTAACGGCATTTCAGGAAATTTCCAAGATATTTGCCACGAATTCGGTGATCCTGTCCCCTGATAGAATAGACGAATACGGTCACCATCTTCCATTACGTTCTCACCTCCGAGAGTATGCCATTTCAGGCAGTTTTTAGTCACTGCCCCGTGTTACTGAGGGTATCAATTCTTAGTGAGTGATTACACCCGGAAAAGATTTGAAAGTATAGTGCTCCCCCGTGCTTGTTCGATGCAATTCCCCGAAAAATACGTCTGAAACACAAACAGCCATTCTTTGGATTGCCAATGACAATTTCGGTTTCTTCCGTGCCAAAGTCGGAGTAATATTCTTCAGTACCACTGAAGTTGGTGGCATCAACGTGAATACAATGTGAGAGATCCTGATTCTGTCGGAATGAGACCGTTAGCTGCAATCTCATTGAAGAGTTCGGCTGGCCTATGCCGGGCGATTGTGCCCAACGTTCTGACAAAAAAAATGTCATCGTTTATCCGCCTGTGGTTATTTCCTCTCAAGGGAGGCGCTCAACAGCGTTACAATCGAAGAATCTCGATAATAAATAGAGACACAGTTCAATAAACCTCAGGCAGTTCTGAGTCATGAGCAATAACGTCCTTGAGAGTGGCTGAGATTGTGATGACGTGTTTTGGACTGACGCTATCGATTATATCTGCGGGTCCACGGGAGCTGTAGGCACCGGCAACAATACCCGGTGGCCGAGGGAAATGATTGAGTAGTCGTCGAATCCGTCAATATAGGATATATTAGAGGTATTTCCCTGAATGTACAAAGATATTTTTTACGGTTATCGTTTGGAGCCTGATTATTACTTAAAATAAAGAAATTCGCCGATAAAACCACACATTGGATGAGATATTTTTTTTTAAAACGCACAACGCTGATGCTTGACATATCATTAATAAAGAAAACTATGAGTATCAAGTGTGGCGTCATACCTCAGCCATTATATGAATGGATGGGGTGTAGGTGTAATCCGGCATTGCTTAGACAGGATTTCTTAGACAGGATTCTCTCATGAATCATGATGGTAATCCTGGGGTGCTGCCTTCGATTCGGGAGCAGCAAAATCTAACAATTCAAAAAGGTGCATAAAAATGAAAAAAACTATCGGGCTTATTGCTCTCCTTATGGTGGCAATAGCATTTATTGTTGTTCCGGGTGCAGCAATAGTGGACACCTCAGTGCAGGTAACATCCTGTGGTGAAACCCTATTATAAAATGCATGTGGCAGCAGGACGTCACAGCATGTCGTGAGGCTGGAGATTCCGTTCATGCAACACAGTACAGCCGGTTCATGCCAGAATGTTGCTGGGTCAACATCAGTTTTTCTCTATGCAATAGCAACCGACCCCGATGGTCTCGGTGACATTGCAACGGTCAACTACAAAGTGACCGGCCCGTGGGTAAGATCTGGCAGGGCTGCCTGGCTCCGTGTGGCGGCTTATGCGATGTACATGCTGCAGGAATTGCAAACATGATCTACTTTGAAGAGGGTTATGACCTCGCTAAGGTTGAACAAGAGCTGAATGGATGCAACACAGCCGCAGTATACTGCAAAGAAATTGTAATTGGGTACTGCGAGCCGGCCGGCGAATACATGGTAACGATACCTACCGCGGGGTATTCATCACTGTCTGTCTGACCTGAATTATGGGCATAGTGGAAAATAAGATCCCATGGGGACGAGATGTTTTGAGCCGGTAAACTCATAAAAAATACTCCGGGGTATGAAACAGGAAACCTCCTGGTTTTAGCCTCAAGCTTGTTCACGGATTGATTCACCGGATCATTGTCGGCATCAGTTTTTGTCTCAAGCGGGGGAACATTATATATCTGTTACCCTACGCACGTAGAGTATTATGCTGCGGAATTATATCATCCCGATAATTCTGTTCTCCGGCTCCGTCGTATTCTGGTTTCTCAATGACATTTTTGACGATCCGATATACTTCAGAATATTTTGGTCATTACTCCTCCTGGGAGTCATATTTTGCAGCTATAAAATAATCACAGAGAGTATCGCAAAAAAAGTAATAAAGGACAGAAAAACGCAGTTCACCTTTAATAAGGCAATTCTCATCTTGTCCGGCGTAATTTATGTAGTTCTGGGAATCCAGATCTGGATTGAAAATACGGAAACGCTCGTGATATCGTATGGGATTATCGCTGCCGGCGTTGCAATTGCACTTCAGGATCTCTTCAGAAATTTTGTCGGCGGGATTCTCATTGCTCTGACAAGTATCTACAAAATCGGAGATCGTATAGAGGTTGTGGGATCCATCGGAGACATTATGGACATTGGCATTCTGAACACGACAATGATGGAGATTCAGGGATGGCTTGAGGCTGAGCAGCCAACAGGACGTCTGATAATTGTTCCCAACGCAATCGTAATCACAGGAAAAATAGTCAATTATACCAAAGATCACGACTTCATCTGGGATGAAATCCGCGTGCCATTGACATATGAGAGCGACTGGAGGGCAGCAATCAACAGTTTTCTTGAAATTGTAAGGACAGAGACAGCAGAGATTACCCTGCAGGCAGAGATTGAGGTAGAGAGGCTGGGTGAAAAATATTACCTCCCAAAAAAAGTCACGGAACCTTCGGCATATGTAAAATTGACTGATAACTGGGTAGAACTTGGCATACGCTATGTAACCAACACACGGACCCGGAGAATTCTGAGTGATACGTTAAACAGAAAGATTCTTGAAGATGTTGCGGCTGCAGAGACCTATTCTATCGCGAGTGAAACTATGGAGATTCAGGGAAAGCGTACGGTTGAACTACTCGGGGGGAAGCCGTTTGAAAATCTATGATCAAAAAAGACAAAAAAACGGGGTTAAAACCACGATTCAATAAGCCTCAGGCGAGAATCGAACTCGCGACTTCGTCCTTACCAAGGACGCGCTATACCGCTAAGCCACTGAGGCAC
Source organism: uncultured Methanoculleus sp. (assembly GCA_964496155.1). Classification (GTDB taxonomy): domain Archaea; phylum Halobacteriota; class Methanomicrobia; order Methanomicrobiales; family Methanomicrobiaceae; genus Methanogenium. The sequence continues at coordinate 2,638 of CAZBYH010000031.1, read as the reverse complement.
CCATCATAAGAGTGTATAACAAAGTCGATTTCATACGTATAAAATAGTATTGAAATTATCCTCAAAAACAGATATGCACGACCTCATTTTATGGGTCAAAAACCCTGCTTGCGCAGATATCCTGCTATTTTGTTACAAAACCGCCATCAAAATCCAAAAGATTTAAGCACAGAAAAACTGGCACGCACCGCTTCCAGCGATCGTACTTCAAGGACAGGCTCCACATTTCTCTGCTTCAGGATGCCCAGCACATTCTTCCAGTCAATACACCCGCTTCCCACCGGAGAGTGACTGTCCTCGGTTGTATCGTTGTCATGAATATGGCAGTGCGCAAACGGGAGGGAAAGGAATGCGTCAAGAGCCCCGGACATACATGCATGCCCCACGTCCAGACATATGTCGCAGTCGTCAAAATAGCGGTAGTCATCAGGGGTGCAGAAGATGAAATACCGTGATTTTGGCATATTTTCAATATAAATCGTGACACCATTCTCATCCGCCCGGGCCAGAATGGTATCAAGTGAACGGCGAAGCGCCTGAAATGAAGCATCCCTCCCCCCCCTCCATGCAGAATACCCCGGATGGACGATAACATTTGCATTGATTTCACCTGCAATGGCGACAGATTCTAAGATTACCTCAACACTTCCGCGGCGAATCGGTTCGAGAGTACTTGCAATGTTGACACCCCGTGACGGAGCATGAAGCGAATACCGGAAGGAAAATAGCAGGGGAATCTCTGCCGACTGGCAGTAATGAGGGCCATCATCCACAATCTCCACAAAATCAGTCATCCCTGAGAGAGTTTCCAGTGCCTCTTCAAGCGGCCGGTCCTGAAGACATGATGTCGATATGCCTGTCATCATGCACTATAGTGAACCTGATATACTAAACTCATTCCCTCCGTCGCAGAAGAGGGGTGAACAACGTTTTTGGCGTACACAACTGCCACCCCTTTTAAATGAATCTGAGATTTTTTGATAAGAAAAAATCTTTTTATATAGTCAGGAATATACATACTTATTAACGAATCGGAGAACTACCATGCTGGCAAGGAAGGATCACCCCATACGAACGATACCGTGCATCTGCAAACCAAGATCTTTCCGGCACTACCAATCAGTAACCATCTGTTCATTTTCTGCACGGATTATGCCCAAAAAAATACTTTTGTGGAACCGGGCAGCATACGATGTTCAGCCACTTCAGGCATACTAAAACAAGAGATATCATTAGATACCATTCAATAAGGAGCAAAGTAGTTTGGGGATTAACGACAGGAGTCTGACAGCAGAACAGATACTACTTGTTCAATCAGAGGCCCACCTCCTTAAAAAAATAAATGTAGAGGCCGTACAGCAGATTACTGCGGATGGATTCCACGTGATTATGATCACCTCAAACCACCCATCTATGATTCTCTCAAAAATGTATGCCCGTGCTGATATAAATCCGGAAAAGATTTTTTTTATCGATGCCATTACGAATTATGCCCTGGGAAAAGACGAACCGGACACGGAAAATACGCTTTATATTAGTAATCCTGCCGATCTCACGTATATTGGAATGGCACTCACAAAAGCAATGAACAAATGGAAGGATAAAGACGTCTGCATTGTAGTTGATTCAATCAGCACGATGCTCATCTATGTATCCTCGACGAAGACATCAAAATTCCTTCATTACCTCACCAACAAAATCCGGCTCTCTGACGTGCATGGTGTGCTCTTTGCAGCGAAAGATGGGTTGGATCCCGGATTTATGCTTCAGCTGACCACCTTTGTGGATGAAATTATTGAAGAATAGGGATTACTCCCTCATATGCACAACCATCTGAGGGAACGGTATTTCAATGCCTTCCTCAGCAAACCGGTGTTCAATCTCAAAATTGATGTGATCTTTGATCTCCCATGACATATTGAACTTTTTTGCCCAGATAACCAACATATAATCCAGACTTGATGGCCCATATTCCAGGAAATACACTGTGGGAACAGGGTCCATCAGGATGTATGGGGTGTTCGTTGCTGCATCATGGCAGATCTCAAGGAGGATCTCTTTTACCCGGCGGACATCACTCCCATACGCAACAGAAACAGGGATTTTCACCTTAAGTTTGATATCCGGCATTGCATAATTAGTCACAACACTGTTAGCAATCTTCGAATTCGGGATGGTCAGCAACTGATAATCAAGGGTCTTGATTCTCGTGCTCCGCGGTCCGACACTCTCTACATCCCCAAGGTAGTCATCAATTTTAATCCTGTCACCGATGGCAAAAGGTTTATCAATCACAATGATGGCTCCTCCAAAGAAATTGGATATCAGGTCCTGTGCTGCAAGAGCAACAGCCAGTCCGAATACCCCCCCTGCGGCAATGAGCGGAGTAATATTAATATCCAGATATGAAAGGACGATGAGAATCGCGATAAACCAAATGATGTAACGGGCAGCTATTTCAAGAATGTCCATAATTTTATCGTCGAGTTCACTCTCTGTTTTGGCAGAAAGCCACTGGCCATATAATTTTATGAAATTTTCAACGAAGACTGAAACAACCCATGCGCCCAGAAGTATGTATACCGAAGTCAGAAATTTGCCTTCGACAATCCACGTATACCCATCCGGAATGGTAATA
>CAZBYH010000030.1:0-12187 GCA_964496155.1 uncultured Methanoculleus sp. | reverse complement strand
CTTTGGCCGCCATAATATTGGATCTCTGGGCTTCGTTGCCGCCAATGCGGTCTACGTTGTCCCGTAATATAATAATTGGTTGATTAGCTTGCATAATGCAGATACTCCTTAATGTGTCATAAAAGTGGATTTGAAGTTCTATATATAGGTTGTGTTTTCAATCGAGGTTCGTGGTATCTTTGGAGACTGGGATGTGATATCGGCATTATATCCATGCTGTTTTTTGGTAAAAATCGTATGGCCATATACGCCGTTTGGGATTTTTACTAAGGTTCTGGCTGTGCTGGCGTTTGCTTTAGTGAGTGAATGATGCTAATGGGCGTCAGCAAATTTTTTGGGAGTTATTTTTTGGGAGTTATTTTTGGAGAGAGATACGCCGGGTGCGTGATAATTTCTGTCAGGGGCGGCCCATACCTGTTGCATCTGAAATTCAGCAAAAGAAATGGGTGCTAAATATTCCCATGCGCTGACTGCGGGCCCGAATTTAGTCTATTCGGGAGACCTGGAACAGGCTGTATATCGGAACACCGTCAATATCCCGGATATTCCTTTTATTAAAAAGGACGCAGACTGCTTCCGGCACTGCCCCGTGGTTTCTGAGGTGGCCGATGATGTCCTTCATCGTGTTGCCGGAGGTGATGACATCATCGATGATCAGGCAGTTTTTGCCCGGCACCTGAGCGAAGTTGCCCGATATAGATCCAATCGGGTTTTCGCCCTGCGCATGCTTCTTCGGATGGTACATGGTGAACTGTGCCCCTTCCTCGGCCGCGATGATCGTTGCGAGGGGGATGCCTGAGTGGGCGACCCCCACTACCAGATCGGGTGCCGGGACCTCGGTGAGGTCACAGTCCCGTGCGTCCGCTTCGCCGTAGTAATAGCTTTTGAGGAGGAGCAGTGCTGCGTCACGCAGCATATCTGCATTTCCGCCGACAACAGTCCAGTTGATGTGGATATCCTTCGGTGCTTCAGTATCCTTCTGCTGGGTCAGAAGCCAGGTGATGGTTTCCATCGAGAGGGAGAGTTCATCTGCGATCTGGCTGGGGCTGTGCCCCTCGGAATGCAGCAATTTCGCTTTTCCTATAAGTTCATCAAGAGAAGACATCGTAATTATCTATTCGGTGATAAGAACCTAATACTTTTTTCCGGATTGTGCCCTGCTGATCTTTGCACCGCAGATCTGACATTCGCCGGGAGCGGACCAGAATCGCCCGCAGCCAGTGCATCGGTATTTCCATTTCCGTTTGACAGCCCGTCTCTGAAGAATGGGTATAATAGTGATCCCCATGCGCTGTGCGGTGTTCTGAATGGCAAAATCATCGGTCATAACCGATGCTCCGAGTTCTGATGCAAGAGCAAGGATGCCTGCATCGGTCTCGGAGAGAATGGTCAGATCGCCGCTTTTTCGGGCCGCCTCAGAGACCTCCCCCAGTGCAGCAGAACCGGGTGCATGCACGCGGAGTCCCCCCTCTTCCAGAAGAGCGAGACGCATCTGTGCCGACTGCGTCTTAACCTCGGCGATGACCGCAGGGGTGGTGTAGATTTCGCCCGCTACTGGCAGATCCGCAAAAAAGACGGATGCATCAAGCACCACCCGGTTTCCGGCGTCGTTATCCATTATTTTTCCGCACTGCGCAGGCGATCATTCCTGCCGCTGAGTAAGCGGATGCCGCCGATTCAATGGTGTCTGATGCAGCAACCGATGCAAGACCGGATGATGCAAGGCGGGCAAACCCGCCGGAGGCAAAGACGCCGTGGACACAGGCGGCGTGCACCGACCCGGCGCCGCCTTCCTTTAATATCTCTGCTGCGGCCGCGAGGGTTCCTCCGGTGGAGATGATGTCGTCAGTGATGACAATATCACGGCCGCTGGCATCCACCACCGACGGTGCAATCCTGACCTCTTCTCCTGAAAGGCGGGTCTTTGAAAGGTGGTCGGTCTCCCATCCACCGATTTTGGCAATATCTGCGGCAAAATGGGCGGCTCCTTTATCTGGTGCAAGGATGAGGGGTTCGTCACATCCGAGGCCCCGTATCCATTCGGCCATCTCGGGTGCCAGACTGATGTCAACCGCAGGCACCCGGAAGTGTGAGAGGACGGTTGGCTCATGGATGTTCACCGTGATCACCTGTGAAACCCCTGTGGAGAGGGCGCGGGCGACTGCACGGCTGCTTACCGGTTCTCCATCATTGAACCGCTTATCCTGCCGGGCATATCCCATGTAGGGCAATACAAGGGTGATGTCACTTTCGTCGCAGGCGTCGATCATGAGCAACAGCTGAACCAGAGACGTGTTGTCAGCGGTGCTTGATATCAGCAGTGTTTCTTTGTCCAGACTGCCTGTTTTCAGGTATAATTCCCCATCGGGAAATGCTTTATACTGCGAATAAACAAATGGTAAATTAAGCGCCTTTGCTACCTTAGAGCTTAAAACCTGGGATTTTTCTGTACATACTACCTTCATCCGGATTACCTGTATTGGAAAGTACTTAAAGTATCAGAATAGATTAGTAAAGCACTACCGGTCTAAAGCGAGGTCCGGAAACTATATGACTGATTCAGAAATTTCAACAAATACGATACGAGAAGACTCCGACATTGTATCGGATACCGTCGAGTCGCCCGCTTCATCGGCACCTGAGGTCTTTGATTCAGAGTCTGAAAAAGATGTAGGCGCACGATCAGAGGGCCCTGAGTCCACGGAAGGGCTTTCTGTTCCGCTCACCGAAGTGGCAAATTCCGGAGAAATATCCGTACCAGAGAGCCTGATCGATCAGGTTATTGGACAGGAACATGCCGTTGAGGTGATGCGCAAGGCAGCCATACAGCGCAGACATGTTTTGATGATCGGAACGCCGGGAACCGGAAAATCGATGCTTGCCAAGGCGATGGCAGAACTGCTCCCGAAAGAGGAGATGCAGGATATTCTCATCTACCCGAACGGAGAGGACTCCAATGAGCCGGTGGTTCGTACGGTTCCGTCCGGCAGAGGCAAGGAGATCGTGGGCGCTCACAAACAGGAGGCCCGCAAACGCGCCCAGACGAGAAACACGCTGATCCTGCTTTTGATATTCGGTATCATGGGCTATGCCCTTATCTCCGGGCAGCTTCTGTTCGGGATCATCGCCGCCGCCTTCATCTTCATGGCGATGCAGTATTCCCGCCCCAAAGAGGAGGCAATGATCCCCAAACTCCTCGTCTCCACCAAACCTGACTCCATCGCACCCTTCATCGACGGCACCGGTTCACACGCCGGCGCTCTCCTCGGTGATGTCCGCCACGACCCGTTCCAGTCCGGCGGACTGGAGACACCCGCCCACGACCGTGTCGAGGCCGGTGCCATCCACAAGGCGCACAAGGGGGTGCTCTTCATCGACGAGATTAACACCCTCCATCCGCACTCCCAGCAGAGCCTTCTGACTGCCATGCAGGAGGGTGAGTTCTCCATCACCGGCCAGAGCGAGCGTTCGAGTGGTGCCATGGTCCGCACCGAGGCGGTTCCGTGCCGGTTTGTGATGGTTGCAGCAGGCAACATGGACGGTGTACAGGGCATGCACCCGGCACTCCGATCCCGTATCCGTGGCTATGGCTATGAAGTCTACATGCAGGAGACGATGCCTGATACCCCGGAGAACCGTGAAAAATACATCCGGTTCATCGCCCAGGAGGTCAAAAACGACGGAAAGATTCCGCACTTTGACCAGAGCGCGATTGAAGAACTTTTGCTTGAAGGACGCCGCCGGTCTAACCGGAAGGGACACCTCAGCCTCAAACTGCGTGACATGGGTGGTCTCATCCGGGTCGCAGGTGACCTTGCCCGCGAGGAAGGGGCGGAGATTACCACTGCGAAGCATGTGCTGGACGCAAAGAACACGGCCCGTTCCATCGAGGATCAGGTCTCGGATGAGTACATCCGCCGGTCCCGTGAGTATGATCTTACGGTGGTCGAAGGCTCCCTCGTGGGCCGGGTGAACGGTCTTGCGGTGATGGGCAGTGACTCGGGTTCTGTACTCCCTATCGTCGCTGAAGTGACTCCGACACAGGGTGCCACCGGACAGGTGATTGCCACTGGTCTCTTAAAGGAAATTGCGTTGGAGTCCATCAAGAACGTCAGTGCCATTATCAAGAACTTCACAGGAAAGGACATCCGGAACATGGATGTCCACGTCCAGTTCCTCGGCACGTACAGTGGTGTTGAGGGCGATTCTGCATCGGTCACCGTGGCAACGGCTATCATCAGTGCCATCGAAAATATCCCGGTCCGCCAGAATGTCGCCATGACCGGGTCCCTCTCGGTGCGCGGTCAGGTCCTGCCGATAGGCGGGGTGACCTACAAGATTGAAGCGGCGGCAAAGGCCGGCATCACTACGGTCATCATTCCGCAGTCAAACCTCGCTGACGTGGTCATTGAGGAAAAATATGCCAAGATGGTGACGATCATCCCGGTCAACACCATTGAGGAGGTTCTTGAACATGCCCTTGTATTCGAGCGTAAAGAAGACTTCCTGACCAAAATTAAAGAGATATCGTCCCGCCGGCTGACGGTCTTCTCTGACTCGCGGGACGCAAAACCTGTTGGGGCATAAACCCTGCAGGTGGTTTCCGGTTTTGGATATTCTCCGGCCCAAATAGTTTTCAACTTTTTTCCTGTTCTGCTGTATTACACACTTCGTTTGATTTATCACGGTGATCAACTCACTATTGCGGAGTGCATACTGGAATGGTGTGTTCATCTTTTTATCCCGGCAAAAATGCCGGTATTGTATGCCGGTAAACCCGTCCCCTATTAAAGGGTAATGACGGTATTGTGCTGTTTATCCATTTTTTATGAGAAAAGCCGTTATCGAAGATAGGGCTCTGCCATGTCAATACTATCCCCGGACAACACATTGTTTCCGTAAATGCCAACTGGGTGGCAAAATTATGCAAATAATCTTTAAAAACGACAATGTAGACACTTTCCAACAATATTTTACCGTCATCCTGGATACTGGCATCTCACTGATATCCGTCCCTCAAATTTTCGATAATACTGCCATAATTTTCTCTAATTCCTGTTTTGGGCGCTTTTTATCCAATGCGTGTCTGTTTCGCATATATGCTGGGCATATCATTAATAAATAAAATGTGTTTTTATTTTCCATCCAGTGGACTATTTTAATCGGAGGATGTGATGGTATGAAGAAAAAAACAACAGGGTTTCAAAAAACCGCCATGGGATTACTGGCGGGTTTGGTACTGATGAGTCTCCTGCTCATTGTGCCGGTTTCGGCAGAAGCAGGAGAGATGGTTGCATGGGGATGGAATTTTAGTGGGCAGACCACCGCCCAGCCCGGGAATGATTATGTGCAGGTTTCCGCAGGGGGTTGGCACAATCTGGCACTCCGGGAAGACGGCACCATGGTGGCATGGGGGGCTGATTTCTATGGGCAGGCCACCGCCCAGCCCGGCAACAATTATACGCAGGTTTCCGCAGGGGGTTCCCACAGTCTGGCACTCCGGAAAGACGGTACTATAATTGCATGGGGAAATAATGATGATGGGCGGGCCACCGCCCCGCCAGGCAGCAATTATACGCAGGTTTCCGCAGGGGGCGGTCAAAGTCTGGCACTCCGGGAAGATGGCACGATGGCTGCATGGGGTGCTGATGTGTTTGGGCAGGCCACCGTTCAGCCCGGCAGCAATTATACGCAGGTTTCCGCAGGGGAACTCCACAGTCTGGCACTCCGTAAAGACGGCACGATGGTTGCATGGGGATATAATGATGATCTGCAGGCCACCGTTCAGCCCGGCAGCGATTTCGTGCAGGTTTCCGCAGGGTATGCCCACAATCTGGCACTCCGTAAAGACGGCACGATGGCTGCATGGGGTGCTAATTCTGGTGGGCAGGCCACCGTTCAGCCCGGCAATGATTATGTGCAGGTTTCCGCAGGGCGGAGTCACAATCTGGCACTCCGGGAAGACGGTACGATGGCTGCATGGGGTGCTAATTCTGATGGGCAGGCCACCGCCCAGCCCGGCAATGATTATGTGCAGGTTTCCGCAGGGGGGTACCACAGTCTGGCCCTAAAAAGTGTTACCACGGTACCCACGCCGGAACCCACCGGTCCACCAAATGTCCCTGAATTCCCGACAATAGCAGTTCCTTTAATGCTCATCGTAGGTCTTGCCGGTGCTATCGTTTTTGGAATGTCGAAACAATAACCCCTTTTTTGCAAAATCGTTTCCCAAATCTTTTTTTGAATGTACAGCAGTACATGCACCAGCAGGTTTTAGCGCATGTCAACAGAAGAACCACGATATTACGATGTTCGCCACCTGGTCGGGACATCCACCCATATTGATATTGAAAACGGGACCATTGAGGCGGCGGGGCAGTCATTTGCCGATACGGCTATTGTCCGTGCACTCGGTGCCACCGGGTGGGGTATGGTCATCATAGACAACTTCTCTGAAGCCGGGGATAGCGGTATGAGGCAGGCTGTGGCTGACGCCCTCGCCCTGTCGAAGGCGACCGGGGAACGGGTCGAACTCGCCGATGTGAAGGCCGGTATCCTCCCAATTCCCGCAATAAAAGAGGACCCGCGTGAGGTTTCTTTAGAGGAGAAGACCGAACTTCTGGCCTCTATTGAGTCTGCCGCCCGCATAGCGGGAATTGTGAACACCCGTGCCCGTTATATCGAGTCTGAGGGGATGGTGCGGTTCATGAACTCCTCCGGCAATGAATACCAGTACGAGTCGCTCCGGTCAGGCTACTCCATTCTTGCGGTGGCCGGGAGAGGCGGCGAGATGCAGCAGGCACGGGAGAGCGAGCATGCTATTACCGGGCTGAATATGCGCCACAAAGAGGAGAAAGGCAGGGAAGCGGCCGAACGTGCTATCCTGCTTCTGGACGCAGCACCGGCATGGGGCGGCACGATGCATGCCATCCTTGACCCGGAACTTGCCGGTGTCTTTGCCCATGAGGCAATCGGGCATGCAAGTGAGGGGGATCTCGTAAAAGAAGGGGTCTCTGTAATAAAAGGCATGATCGGGAAAGAGATTGCAAACACCGTGGTGACCATCATTGATGACCCCACTCTGCCGGAATTCGGGTTTATGCCGGTGGATGCCGAAGGCAGTGCGGTGAAACGTACCGAGATTATCAAAAACGGCGTTCTGAAAAATTACCTGCACAGCCGTGAGACGCTTGCTGCTGTGGGTGAAGGTGTTGCCGGGCACGCCCGTGCAGAGGGGAGCTCCTTCCCTATCGTCCGGATGTCAAACACGTTCATTGAGAACGGGGATGCCACCATGGACGAGATCCTTGAAGGCTGCAAAACAGGCATTCTTCTGAAAGGCTCCCGTGGCGGGCAGGTTGACCCGGGCCGGGGCGTCTTCCAGTTCAATGCCGAATATGGATATCTGATTGTGGATGGTGAACAGCGGGGCATGGTACGGGACGTATCGCTATCGGGAGATATCCTCTCGACAATGCACAATATCGCTCTCTGTGGGACGGATCGAAAGATGACGCCGGGATACTGCGGCAAAGGGGGGCAGAGTGTGCCGGTCACTGACGGAGCGCCTCATCTGCTTTTGAAGAACGCTGTTGTGGGTGGTCGCCATGCATAATGTGACCGATTACACCGATCTGGTGGAGACTGTGCTTGCGAAAGCCGCACGTGAGGCAGATGAGGCCGAGGTCTACCTCAGTGTCTCAGACAGTGTCTCCCTTGAACTCCGCCGCCGTCAGGTGGGCGAGGCAGAGAAGGCAGTCAGCTGGGTAATGGGCATACGGACGATCACCGACGGGCATATTGGCGCATCGCTAACGATGTCACCTGCACGCTGGGATGATTGTCTTGCAGCAGCCCTCGCTTCCGGGCGCATTGCCGATTCGCAGGCATGGGGCGGCCTCCCGGAACCGGTGCAGTTTACCCGCGAAATTGACACCTTTGATGCGTCCCTGATACCGGACGCAGGCACGGCGACCGATCTCATCACCGATCTCTGCAACGCTGCAGAGAATGGCGAGGCGGAGATTGCCGGCGGCGGTATCTCCCTTGGGAGGGGCTCTGCTCTGATTGCAAACACGCATGGTGTCTGTTACACCCGTGAGTCTACATCCGCATCTGCCTCACTTGAGGTGATCAACGGGACCTCAACCGGGTATGAGTTTGATCATGTCAGCCACCTCCGTGATTTGAACACGGAACGTGTGGCAGAAGAGGCAATGTTCTTTGCAGATTACTGGGCTGGCGCTGGTGACATCGAATCCTGCACGGCCGACATTGTGTTCACTCCGAGTGCCCTCTCACAGCTTATCGGCGGCATCCTGATGCCCGCACTCTCCGGCAGAACCGTCCATGCCGGACGGTCATATCTGGCGGACAAGAAAGGCAAGCCCTGCATGGATCCTTCGTTTGTGTTGTATGACGATCCATATGTTGGAAAGGGAGCCACACGCTGGGATGCAGACGGAGTGGCCACCCGCAAACTTGATTTCATTAAAGACGGCACGGTGCAGTCCTTTGCCTACGACCTCCGAACGGCATACCGTTACGGGGAGACGTCCACCGGCAGTGCGGTGAGGAGTGGTGCGGGTGGCGCCCCGGAGATTGGTGTTCACTGCCTGAAACTCGATGCCCGCCGTGAAAACGTCCGGGATGAGAAGGCGATTTGCACGAATGGGCTTATCGGGGCTCACACCGCAAACACCATCACCGGCGATTTCTCGGTTGAACTATCCAATGCCGCATGGGTACAGGACGGAGAGTATGGCACACCCATCCGATCTGCCATGCTCTCGGGCAACCTTTTTGTAATGCTTGCAGACATCGCCGGTGCCGGAGAAGAGAAACGGGAAATCGGAAGAATGACTCTGCCTGAAGTAAGATTCAAGAACCTTCAGGTCATTGGTAAGTAACAATGATCGAAACTATCGTTACCCTGGTAATTGCCGTTGTGATAGCAGTGTTACTCTGGTATTTCCTGAAGAATGTCACCAAACTGATCATCAACTCCGTGGTAGGTATCGTTCTTCTGCTGATATTCAATTTCTTCAATATCTTCGGAATGGGGGACATTCCCATCAATGTCGCATCCATTCTGATATGTGCACTGGGCGGGATTCCGGGATTTGTCGTCCTTTTGGTGCTCAACCTCGTAGGTATTACGATATAGGATGAGAAAAAGAGGGGATGTGCCGGGCCAACGCCCCATATTCCCACATTTTTTTTTTAAAATACACTTGCTTCGTTGTAGACGTTTACCCGGTCCTGAAGTATTTCATAGGGCTTGATCTCGCGGGAGTGGTTACTCCGCCGCATCTTGACCACCTCAATTGCCGTGTGCACCTCGGTGAGGTCTGTCGGCCGGATATATCGGAGGACGATTACGGTGTCGGTGAGGTATTCAATGAGGCCGTATTTACTTGAATATGTGTCTGTGGTGTTGGTCTCACTGGTGAGAAGGAAATTAGCATCCATATTGCGGAGGAATTCGGTGAATTTAAACATCTCCCTGCGTCGTCCCGACGGGTCGTCAAAGAGCCCTTCAAAAAGTGATATAGGATCAATAACAACTCGGGTGGCACCTATATTTGATATGAGTTCAGGTAGATCATTTTTGATGGAATTGATGGAGAGATTGAAGTCAGTAGGATCGATTTTTATGACAAAGAGCGATTTATCCCGGTATTTGTCTATTCGGAACCGACGGTCTGCCATCACATCATAGATGCGGTCTTCCCGCTCCTCCAGACTGAGATAGATGACATTCTCTCCCTGTCGTAACCCTTCATATATAAACTGGAGCGCAAATGTCGTCTTCCCGGTTCCGTATGTGCCGATTAACGAACAAATGGTGTTTTTAACCAGCCCTCCGCCGAGCATCTCGTCCAGACCGCTGACGCCAAACTGTATGCGTTCCATATCCTATATCACCATCCTGATATTGCTGACCTCAAATCCACCGTCTCCGGTGATTCTGATAGCAAACTTCACAAAGTCATTCTCTTCAAGGGCAGGCATCACGATGCGGAATTTCTCGATAAACATGACACGCTGACGCCGCCTGCCGCTGGTCTCCTCCCATTCAAAGGATATCGATGCATCACAACAGTCTTTTATCTCTGCCATCCTTCGCGGTTCAAATATAGGGTCTGAGATGAGCATGAAAAATGTCGTCTTCCACTGCTTTGAAACTCGCTGAAGTCCCCGCAGAAAACTGATGAACTGGTGCCATTCAGCCTCAGTTATATGCTGTGTGGCAATATCTGTCAGAGAATCAAAGACAATCAGGCTGCCTGCCGGAATTGTTTCCAGCTGTTTGCTGAGTTCACCAAACAGGCCCCCCTGTTCATGACGCCGGGTCTGCAGGGTCTCTACGATATCGGCGTTACTATACCATTTCCGCGGGACGACTGATGCATCAAAGTAGATCTTGGAAAGGTCGATGAACCGAACCGTCCCGTCAAATACCTCACTGTCGGCCCGGAAGGAGAGTTCAATTTCACGGCGGATGGAAGACGCGAGTTTGGTGAAGGTGAAGTAGACGATCTCCTCCGGGAAACACAGATTTTCAGAGCCGTTTTGCTCCCCCTCTTTCTTTGCCCGGGCGTGGGACAGGATTGAGCTGTACGCAAACTCCACATTGCCACCGCCCGTTCCTCCGGAGAGAAGGATCACTGAACCTAGGGGAACGCCTCCGTTGAGAACCGGGTCGAAGGAAGGGATGCCTGTTGGCATGTGCTTCATGCGGGAATCCTGCATACATTTTCTCTCTCGCAAAACGCATTAATAGTATTCTTTACGTCACCGGTATGTTCCTGTTGGCACATTTTTATAATATTGCACGTCAATTCTCTCTACAAGAGCATCTGCACCGCTATCCGGTATATTAGGCCGGAATATGGAGGATAAATGGCTGAAAATGATACAATACCGGTAGATACGGCGGGCGAAGGTAATATATCAGGAGTACCGCTCGATCAAATGGACGGGGGAATACCGTCCGGGACGGCGAAACCTATAGAGGGAGTGGATGCTGATGAATCCGCATCTCCTGAAGTCCCTCTGACTCCGGATATGTCAGATGATATGGGCGCACCCGTGTCAGCGGATGCGCTAACACCGGCGGCAACCAAACCGAAAAATCAAAGGAAGACGCGAACCGGGGTCTTTGCCGGTCTGTTTCACCAGGGAGAAAAGACGGCTGATCCCTATTCTGTGGAGATTCATGGATCGCTTGTGTCAGCAAAGGTTCCGGATGGCTACACCCTTACCGAACGCTACTGGATTACTCCCGGCTGTTCTGAAGTGATGATCCTCAAAAACAATGTGACCCATCACCATGAATATCATCTCTATGAACCGGAACTGAGTGAATTTGAGTATGAAGTCGTAGAACGCCTGCACGCAGACCTGCGTGATGTACTCATTCTCACCGATGAAGAAGTAATGCTGGACCGTGAAGTGGTGCTCCGTTCAAAGGCTCTTGGCCTTCTGGATGACTATGGAGCCGTCCTCTCCCCGCCGTCCTATTACCGGGTGATGTACTATATAAATCGTAACTTCCTCGGCTGGGCCCGCCTTGAACCACTGATTATGGATCCGAATCTTGAGGACATCTCCTGTGACGGGATTGACATCCCGATATTTCTCTACCATCGGGTCTACCGGAATGTCCGGACGAATGTCGCGTTCGATGAAGATTCCCTCAACTCACTTGCGATCCGGCTCTCTCAGCGTTCCGGTAAACACATCTCTATATCAAATCCGATTCTGGATGCCACCCTCCCGGACGGGTCACGTTTACAGCTTACCTATGGTCGTGAAGTGACGACGCGGGGGACATCATTTACCATCCGTAAATTCCGTGAAGAACCGTTCTCCCCGGTTGAACTGATGATGCGAGGCACATTCCCGGCAGCTGCGCTCGCATACTTCTGGCTTGGCATCGAAAATAACAAAAACATCCTCTTTGTCGGTGGGACAGCATCGGGGAAGACTACTTCTCTGAATGCGGTTTCCCTCTTTCTCCCGCAACTCTCAAAAGTTGTCTCCATCGAAGATACCCGTGAGATTACGCTCTACCACGAGAACTGGATCGCGTCTGTCACCCGGGATGCGATCACGGACACCTCCTCATCAAAGATCGATATGTTTGATCTCCTGAAGGCGGCGATGCGACAGCGGCCGGAGT
>CAZBYH010000029.1:0-12226 GCA_964496155.1 uncultured Methanoculleus sp. | reverse complement strand
GTCATGCTCGTCCACTGCCCGGATGATTCTTCCCAGTTCAAGCTCCGCCTCCAGCTTATCTGCCATGGTGGTAAGGATGGTATAGGTAGACAGAAGAGGGCCTGCTGAGATATTCGTCGTATCATGGGTGAAGCCCACCCCTTCATACTGCGCCGGTGTGCCCAGACGGTTCTCGAGATGGTCGATTATCTTTGTGAGCTCTTTTGGGTGGCAGTATTCCAAAGCCGCTTCATACAGCTCAATCGGATACGACCGGCAGGCATCGACGTTGTGCGACTCCCCGTCCACTTCGGCAGGATCCAGTTTTGAGGTTAATACCAGCGGTGCATCCATCGACCCGCCCCGGGTCTGCGGCAGAAACGACCGGGAAAAGTTGATCAGTCCGTCCATTAAAAGCATCACACAGTCCTCGTCACCATCGCACTGGCCGGTAAAGATGCCGTTTGCCGCGAGGGTGTGGTCCTCTGCAACCGTGAGACAGTAGACATACTCGTCTAAGTTCTGAATGTATTCTTTTGTCTGGATGGTGTCCGTTATCATTGTCTGCCCTTCAAAGACCGGGACAGAATCGCCCTCTTTTACCTCAACAGCACGGACCTTGCGCTGATACGCAAAGTCAGAGACAAGCATTGCATGATCTGATGTGACGGTCACATTCTTTCCCCGTGATGTAATGAACCGAATCAGATGTTCGGGTGCCCGGTGGACAGAGACCGAGGTCACCTTTCGCAGGTGTATCATCCCATTGGTGCTCAGGGCATGCACCCAGAAGGTGGCCTTTGGGTCAGAGTAGTAGGTGCCCACCTGATCCAGGCCCGGCCGGTTCAGATCAAAGTTCTCGACCACAAAGTGCCCGATGGGAAGGTGGCGCCACTCCCCGCCGTCATACACATCGATCATCGTATCGGCAGCAAAACAGTTGCGGCGTTTTGCGGCATGGAAGTACGGATGGGCGTATCCCACCGGTGCCTTCGAAACACCAATCACCCGGGCAAGCACCCCTGCACTGGTATGCGGTGCAAGACCCATCACCAGCTGGCCAATGATGTCCTCCCGGGTCTTTGCGTTATAATACGGGGGTATTTTGTAGAGCTTCTCCAGCATCTCGTCAATGAATGTTGCCACCCGGAGCAGCCATCCGGCGCAGTCCTCAGAGACAAGAATATCCTGTGCCCTGAGCTCCAGTACCTGATCGGGGCTTGTTAGGGGCACGCCGTCGATATCCCGCGGGTAGCCCAGTTCAATGAGCCTCTCGACACTTACCCCGATTTCATTCGGCCGGATATGGGTGAGAGGCAGGTCAATCATATCATAGCGAAGCGTGCCGTCCTTAAAGACGTACAACTCGTTTTTGGCCCGGAGAATCCCTTTTTCAATCGGTTCAACAGCCCGCTCCTTTGAAATAAGTCCGCGGACGCCTTTCAGGAGGGCGACCTCATTCGGGCGCATCTCCAGTGCAGTGAGGGCGTTTGCAAACTCTTCCCTGATATCTATGGTCTCTTTTTTAAGACAGACACCCTCTGCGCCGCAGGCCGGGCAGACCGTCTCACTCCCAAGGTCACGGGCGCAGCGGGGGCAGGTGAATACCGCCTCGGTGTGCGTGGCGCACGCACTACAGATACATTTGTAGGTCTCCTCTCCGCACGTTGGGCAGCGCCGCCGCCCGACGTCGGCATAGATGGTGCCGTCACGGTTGCCTTTTCCCTTTGAGGCCTCCTGAAATGAACGGCGTGACCCGCCTTCATCTCCGACGGGAAAGATGGCGTGGGGTGGTGGGCGCATCTCACGTGCCTTAGACTTTCCGGGTCGTCCCATTCGGCCACCGATGCGGATACCCGCACGGGATCGCATCTGAAGGCCCGAGAGGTGCATGGCAAGCGTGAGGCCATCGCCATCCGGTGCACTCTCCCATTCACTCCGTTTCTTTAAATCTGCCGTGAGACCGAGGCATGCACAGAGCACCCCGGGAAGAGCAATGAGAATGGTTCCGTTACGAACGGTATGGGGCATGAGGAGAATCTCCAGATGCCGCTTCTCGGGTGCGTCGGCAGGGAGGATGAGACCATCCGCAGTAATCTCTCCGGTCGCCGCCACCCAGTCTGCGAGAGCACGCACATCTGCTACGGTGAGATCGTCCCAGATGTAGGTATATGCCGGGTGCAGGTAGCCTCCTGCACATGCCATCTCAAGCGCCTCAGTCTCGTCTGCCGGGGTATGAGTGCCTCCCTCCAAGAGCCACCACTCCTCACAGTAGCTCGGCGGAATGAGGGTGTGATTATTCTCTAAAAATTCACCGTAGGAAACGAGCATCTCACCGACATCAAGAATCTCTTCCACCTTGCTCATGAGCAGGACGGCCGTCTCTGGATCGTCAATGCGCAGTACACTGCCGTCCATCAGTTTCACGGTCGGCCCTTCGATGCTGTCAACCGGTGAAACACCTGCCGCCTTGCCCGGCCGTTCCACCTTCATCTGGGTGCCGACGGCAAGGAAATTGCCGAGGATGTGCAGGGTAGCCGGATTGAACCCTGCTGCTGCAAACCCGGTATTGCGTGACCGGCCGTAGCGGAGCCGGAATCCTCCTGGCCGCATCGGGTAGGAAAAGACCGGTCTGCCCGCAATCAGGTCACGGATGTATTTGTCCTTGGGTTTAACGCCGGGTTTCTTTTCCCCGCCGTCATCGTCGTCATCGTCGCCGCTCTTTGATGCGCCGGAGATGATGATGTCCAGCCAGTCCCAGCCTTCCATGTGCACCTTATCAACGGTCTTTTTTATCTTGGGTGCCTTGAGGGCGAGTCCCTCTGCAACGACCAGTGCCATACCGCCGCGAACCGCATTCGTCTCAATCCGCTCCAGATTCCGGAATCCGGAGACCTCCACGCGCTCAGTCGGCTCACCCTCCACACAGACCGGGCAGTTTCGGATAATCACCCGGAGTTCGTCATCCGTCGGAAGATACTGCAGGGAGACCTGACTGTTATATTTCTTTATTTCTTCGACGTAGCGCTCGACCTCGTCGTCGCGGGGCATATACGCGGCCATCCCCAGACCACGCCGGACATAGTCGCCCACAAGCACTGAGAGCGCCTGAGCAGTTCCTCCCGCACTCCGGATAGGCCCTGCATAGTATATCTTGAGATAATCGGTCCCGTCATCGTTTCTGCCGATACCCACCTTTGCAATTCCCTCGGTGGGTGCTGCCACCACTCCCTCCGTGAGAAGGGCCATTGACGTCCGGATGGCATGATCCAGCGTCTCCTCACGTGTGGTCTCGCCGAACATGTGCGCGATAAAGTCGTCACCAATCTTGAGGGCCACCTCTTCGCGGGGCATGGTTACGGCGAGTTCACGCAGCCGGGCGGCTACCCCCTTATACCCCAACAGTGCCTCCACCCGGTCGGCGAGATCGTTTGCCACTGGTATCTCAACAGCGGTCTGCGGGTCAATCCCCTTTGCCCGCGCCTGATTAGCTACCCCAATTGCCTCTTTGAGCTTTGCCTCAAGCCCGGCAAAGTAAGCCTCCATCTCCGGTGACGCATGCATAGTGATGTGATATCTCACGGCGACTCATTATTTCTTGTGATCGAGGAAGATGGATTTCGAATGACTCACATATATTCAAAATGTATATAAAAATATTATTAGGCAGGGGTGACATAGACTCTGTATATACTGGAGGCATCGGCCCGGTGCCTTTGGAGAGATATCTGTTATGTTTAATGTTCGTGCATTCTGTCTGGGAAAAGCGCATGAAGAAGTGATCAAAACCATCGTGCGGCACGGGACGTTTCTGGTCACCGAAGACGGTGAAAAAACCCTTGAATTACCGGAGCCCTTCAATATTCACGTAGGCACCCCTTTTGCGGATTATATGGTGAGCCCGTACAATATGTTCGGCGAGCGGGCAATGCAGCAGTATGTGCATGATCTGTTGCATGGGTCAGAGAGTGACTTTGTCTACACCTACCATGACCGTCTCTTTGACTATCCCTGCCGTGATGATATCGGAAGTATGCGCGGGGATGGCCGCGGGGGCGGTATCGATCAGGTGGCATACATTATTGAAAAACTCCGCTCAGAACCCACCTCCCGGCGGGCAGAGGGTATCACCTGGTTCCCGGAGTATGATGCTGTCTCCCAAAACCCCCCCTGCCTTCAGCGTATCCAGTGTCTGGCAAGAAACGGCGTCCTGAACATGCATGTTGAGTTCCGCTCAAATGACATGCTCTCGGCTCTTGGGGCGAATATGTATGCACTGGTTCATCTGCAAAAGCAGATCGCAGATGCCCTCTCTCTTCCGGTAGGCTGGTATTCGCATACCTCGGTATCGGCGCATATCTACTACGAACGTGACCATGAAGAGCTGATGAAGTACGTAAACGGTCTGGGACTTGCCGACCTGATAAAAAAACTGAATAATAGTGCTTATATTACCCTATAAGCTTATTCAGGCATCATTGAACGGGCAAGTGCTTCGGTGCCTTCTCCGCCCATCCGGTACAGGGTCATCTTTGCACTCTCTTTTTTGATGCCTGTTGACTCTTCTATGACGACCAGTAGCCGCTTAATTGCCGGTTCACCCATTCGCCCGAGGGCAAGAGCGGCATATCCCCGTACCCGTGCATCCTCATCACCTAAGAGGCCGATGAGCGGTTCAAGAGCTACCTCTCCCATCTCACCCAGCGCTGCCGCTGCATATTTGGCGGTGTCCGTATCGTCTGAGACGGTTATCAGAAATATCAGGGAATCAATGGAAGGTTCCCCTATCATTGCAAGGGCCCGTGTCAGGTACCATCGGACGTCGTTATTATCTGCGTTGATTAGTTTCTCGATGAGCGGATCAACCGCACCACTGCCGCAGGCTACCACATTCGTGACCGCCTCACGGCGAGCCTTTACATCTCCTGTCAGGATTGTACTAATATATTCCCCAATCTCTTCCATGTCTGCCATACAAAGAGTAATGTTTCACAGGATCAGGTATCAGTTGTTCGGTCGGCAGAAGGAATTTTGGTCAGGAAAACAGGAAAACCAAAAAATTATCTCTAACGCATCACAAACTCAACCTACAGAGAAAAGAGATGATGGAGAAAGAGAGCACGGAGAAATCCTGGCAACGCACGGTTACGATCATCGCTACCGGGAGGGTTCAGCACGTCGGATTCCGTGCCTGCGTGAAAAGGATGGCCCAACACCTGACGGTCACCGGAGAGGTCATGAACCTGCCGGACGGGACGGTTGTTATCCGTGCCACAGCAGACCATATTGTTATCGAAAAATTTCTCTCGCTTGTCTATTCGTGTCCCCGTGCAGTAGTGCGGGATCTGCAGGTGACCGACACAAAACCCTGTGTATTTGACGGGTTCTCAATCGTTATCGCAGATTAACCGGCCCGACTCGTATGCAGGCACGCTGTTTTGTTTTCCGTCATTGGTTTCTCTCAAAAAAAGAGTGATTTTAAGACGTATCCGTTATCAGTGGCAATGAGGGACAGGATTTGTGAATATTCCGTATGTCTGATATGCCAGGGAAAACGGCCCCTCCCCCATCACTGCCTGTGAGAGGGAGAGGACATTATCATCGATGTTCTCCTGATTGATGGTATCGCGGAGGGCGGCAATCAGGGCATCAACCACCTCTTCATTGAGATGGCAGCGTCTGGTGCTCACTTCGTATCTGCCGTCAACCAGACCTGCACGTGCAATGGAAAAGACTGCTGCATCCACCATCGATGCCTTCAGGGGTTCGATAAGGTCTGCGACGAGTGAACGCCCCCCTTCCCGCAGAAACCCGTGATCCGGGTCGAGGTATGCACCTATCACCGAGACAATGGTGTTGCCAAAGAGCATCGCATATCCCAGCGAAAGCATAGCATTGACCGGATCCTGATGAGGCCGCGACGTCCGGCGGCGAAAGCCAAGTTCCGGGGGGAGGCTGCGTCCCATGATCTCGTAGTACATGTCGCCGGTCAGTTTATGCACCCGGCGGAGTTCATCCATGGTGACAAATAGCTCAAGGTCTCTGAGGAGACGATGCAGGATATCCTGCTCACCTTCATAGAAGAGGTTCCTTCCCAGTTGGTCTCCGGTCCGCTCTATTGCAAGCAACCGTGATTGTAATGTGACCTTTGCAATCTCCTGTGCAAAGGTATGCGGCATCCGGGCCCGCTGGGCCTTCCTGATATCTGCCCCCACATCACTGCCAAAGGGGTTCAGCATTCCAACGGGTGTCCCGTCCGCGTCAAAGAATGATATGGATGACCCCTGACGCAGCAGGCGTGTCACCGCAGCAGTATGGATATTGTGCCCACCCACAAGGAGCAGGTGGCGGACGGATGAAAGTAAAAACTCCTTCTGTTCGCCTTTATAGAGAATACTGAGTGTTGTTCCGGTTGACTTGATGTGGGCGCCGAAGCCCGCCACAACATGCCAGGAGTGTTCGCTTGTCATATATACACACAATAAATACAGTGCACAAGTACTCCATCAGGAGAGTAATTAATACATCGTTTGCGTTTTTGGGTTGTTTCAGCGTTCACAGAGGGTAAAGGGATTGAATCTATGAAGGTATGCCACATTGTGACAACGTTTGGAGGTTCTGAGTTAAATTATCCACATTCAGTGTGCGAGCATATATAAGGATGATATCGAATAGTTTTGGTATGGAATTTGAACAAACGGAAGTGATCGTTTATGGAAATGAAATGATCTCTGCTGCCTGGTGGGTGTTTATCCTGCAGGGCCTGATAGGTGTCGTCTTTGGCGGTCTTGCCATGCTCTTCCCTGCATTCGTCGTAAAGATGCTTGCGGTGGTGCTGGGTATTATCATCGTGCTTTACAGTCTGTCGATTATTGCACAATCGATTGTGTGCAAAGACTGCGGCGGACGAAAAGTTCTCATGTTCATTCTCGGTGTCATCGGTATCATCATCGGTATCATTGCGCTCATGGACACGAAGGTGCTGGGCGTAACCATTGCCTTCATGCTGGGTCTCTGGGCATTCATATCAGGATTTAGTGCGCTTTATACGGCATTTACCGGAACGGAATATCGCTGGTACAGGATTCTCTTCCTTGCAATCGGGATTCTTTTCCTCGTGTTCGGTTTCTCGGTCATCATGCAGCCGCTCGTCCTGACTGCGGCGCTCATCTGGGTGGCGGGTCTCTTTGCCCTTATTATCGGAGTTGCCACCATCGTTCTCGGGTTTATTATGCAGATCCAGATGAAGAAGGCCCTGAACCAATTCGTGGTGTAACCAAACGTCGGTAAAAAACACCCACGGTGTCCGGTGTGCTATGCTACGGCATAGCAATCTTTTTTCAGGCACCCCCCGCATAGATATACAGTACTTATTCCCGGTGCTCACCGCACGTTTGGAATACACGCTATCATCCGGATGTTTGGGCATCAAGGTGCCCCGCCCGGCGGAATCAGTTGGTTGTCAGAATGAAATACTGGAACAGGGAGATGGAGACTCTGAAGGGCGACGCACTGCATGCTCTTCAGGCAAAACGGCTCAGATGGACCGTTGAACGAGCAGGAAACGTGCCGTTCTACCGGAATATGCTGAAGAACGCAGGGGTAACGCCTGAAGATATCCGGACAGTGGACGATGTGCAGAAACTGCCCTTTACCCGGAAGACCGACCTTCAGGGGGGCTATCCGTTCGGATTCATGGCCGTTCCGATGAAGGAGGTCGTGCGGATTCATACCACCTCCGGCACAACAGGGAAACCGACGGTGGTGGGATACACCCGGCAGGATCTGGATAACTGGTCAGAACTGATCGCACGAAACCTGACCATGATTGGGCTTACTGATGAGGACATATTCCAGAATGCGGTGAATTACGGCCTTTTTACCGGAGGGCTCGGGTTCCATTACGGTGCTGAGAAGGTCGGGATGATGGTCATCCCGAGTGCTACCGGTAATACCCGGCGCCAGATTGAGATGATCGATGACTTCGGGGTGACTGCCATTCACTGCACCCCGAGTTATGCAATGCACATCGCAGAGGTGGCCGAACAGATTGGAACAACGCTTCCCACCCTGAAGACGGGCATATTCGGGGCGGAACCGTGGTCTGACAATATGCGCAGGGTTCTGGAGAGTAAACTCGGGCTGACCTCGTATGATTCCTATGGGATGTCTGAGATGTACGGCCCCGGTGCGGCGTTTGAGTGTCCGGAGAGAAATGGCCTCCACATCTGGCATGACATGTACCTCGCAGAGATTATTGACCCCAGGACCGGGGAGGTTCTTGGCCCCGGTGAACGCGGGGAACTGGTGGTCACTCCCCTTATGAAAGAGGCGATGCCTCTTCTCCGCTACCGCACCGGAGATATCACGATGTTTTTAGATGAGGAATGCCCCTGCGGACGCGGCATGAAGATTGCCCGTCTGCATGGCAGGAGTGATGACATGCTCGTAATCCGTGGCATCAATGTCTTCCCGTCCCAGATTGAGCATGTGCTTCGCTCAGTTCCTGAAGTGGGTGATGAATTCCTTGTCTATGTGGACCGCGTGAACCATCTGGACGAGATGACGATTGAGGTGGAGATGAACCGCAATGCATTCCGTGGTGAACTTGAAGACCTGACCCGGGCGCAGAACAAGGTGGTGGGGGCCCTACGCGAGGCACTCAACCTCCGCACCCGGGTACGGCTCGTTGAACCCGATTCCCTGCCCCGCTATGAGGGAAAGGCGAAGCGGGTCATTGACCGCCGGGGTGATGGCATATGATTGCATGGGACCCGAACATGGAACTGATGCCGGAGGCTGAGATGAAGAGAATGCAGTTTAAGCTGTTGAAAATACTCGTATACCGCTTATACTCGTTCTCAAACTTCTACCATGACCGGATGGTGGTCCATGGCGTTCACCCGGATGACATCACCTGTCTTGAGGATGTCGTGAAACTCCCTTTTATGGTCAAATCTGACCTCAGGGATAGTTATCCGGACAAGATTTTTACTGCCGAGCCTGATGAGCTGGTACGCTATCACGTCTCGTCAGGGACAACGGGAAAGCCGACGGTGGTGGGCTACACCAAACATGATCTGGATACATGGACGGAATCACTGGCCCGTGCTCTCACCTCCTGCGGTGTCGGTCGCGGTGATGTGGTGCAGGTGGCGTATGGATACGGCCTTTTTACCGGCGGTCTCGGTCTGCACTATGGGGCAGAACGTATCGGTGCCACCGTGGTGCCGGCATCGGTAGGGAATACCGAACGTCAGCTTGAACTGATGCAGGACTTGCGGGTGACCGCCATCTGCTGCACCCCGTCGTATCTGGCGCATATCGGCGATACGGCAAAGAAGCTGGGTATCTCAATTAAAAATGACACCCGTCTGAAGACGGCCATTCTCGGGGCAGAACCCTGGTCGGAGGAGATGCGGGAGCGTATCGAAGAGGAACTGGGGGTAAAGGCCTATAATATCTATGGCACCTCTGAGTTATCCGGCCCGATGTTTACGGATTGTGCAAAGCAGGCCGGGATTCATGTGTGGGGCGATATTGCCCTGGTCGAAATAATTGACCCGGATACCGGTTTTTCTGTCCCTGACGGTGAGCGGGGTGAGATGGTAGTGACCATTCTCCAGAAAGAGGCGCTTCCTATCGTCCGCTACCGCACCGGTGATATCACCTCGATTGATCATACTCCCTGTGAGTGCGGCCGCACGCATCCGCGTATCGCACGCCTCTCCGGACGGGTGGATGACATGCTCATCATCCGCGGCATCAATGTCTTCCCGTCGCAGGTGGAGCATGCCCTCCTTGGCATTCCTGAAGTATCGGGACATTTCATGATTGAAGTCTACCGGGTGGGTGCACTGGATCAGATGCTCGTGAAAGTGGAGCCCAACCCCGGGGCATTCTCTGACAAAATCAACGACATTCTGGATATCCGGCGCAAGGTAGGACACACGCTTAAGAATATGCTTAACGTAAGTGTTGATGTAGAGATCAGCGAACCGGGGTCATTGCCGCGGTTTGAGGGAAAAGCTAAACGGGTTATCGACAGGAGGGTTCTGTAATGGATATAACGAAATACACAATCAAACAGATCTCGGTCTTCTCCGAGAACAGGCCGGGGAGGCTTGCGGCAATTGCAGGCGCCCTGCAGGATGAAGGAATAAACATCCTCGCATTTTCCATTGCCGAGGCAAATGGGTTTGGAGTCGTACGGGCACTGGTGGACCTTCCGGAGGCAGCCTATGCCAAACTCAATGCAATGGGATTTATGGTGTCATTCACTGATGTCATCGCGGTAAAGATGCGTGATGTGCCGGGGGGACTCTTTGAGATGGCATCAATCCTCTCGGAAGCGGATATCAATATAGAGTATTCGTATGCCTACTCGGGGCGTGAGGCAGCGGTGCTCATTCTCCGGGTTGATCGTGTCGACGCGGCGGTGGAAAAGATTCTCGCACACGGTGGGACGCTCCTTTCTGTGGATAAATTCTCCTGATTTTCCCCGAATTCTTTTTCCCGGCAGCAGTGAAGGTATGGTGAATGCGGCACTTTTGGTGGGGTTATTCCATCATTTCCGGCATTTTCAATGTTCCCCGGAAGGAACCTGCTACCCATCAGGAGCACATATGTGGTCGTCACCGCTGTACAAAAATATCATCTGAACTAATTAGGAATTTATAGAAACAGAACACAAACTCTTAGGGTATGAAAAATTCTGAAATTTTGATGAATCCAAATATTCTTGTTCAGTTTCTCAAGAAATCCCCTTCTGAATTCACCCGGGAAGACATCATCTATTTTTGTGAAGAAAATAGTATCGAGATGATAAACCTCCGATATGTTGCAGAAGACAATAAACTGAAGACCCTGAACTTCATTATCTCATCAAAAGAACACCTCAACACGATACTCGCAGACGGTGAGCGTGTTGATGGCAGCAATTTGTTTTCATTTATTGATGCAGGCAGTAGTGATCTCTACGTTATCCCGCGGTATCGGACAGCCTTTGTGAACCCCTTTGTTGAGGTGCCTACTCTTGAGATTCTGTGTTCGTTCTACGACAATGATGGAAAACCACTGGAAAGTGCACCCGGCTATGTCCTGAAGAAGGCGAATGAAGAGTTCACCAACCAGACCGGTGCCACCTTCAAGGCCCTCGGGGAGCTGGAATACTACGTCATCAGTGAGAAGGATACCCGCTACCCCTGTATCGATCAGCGGGGATATCACACCTCAGAACCTTTCGCAAAGTTCGAAGACCTGCGTGTCGAGGCAATGAGACTGATTGCTCAGGCAGGGGGACGAATAAAATATGCACACTCAGAGGTCGGCTGTTTCACGAGTGGGGATACCTATTATGAACAGCACGAGATTGAATTTCTCCCAACTGAGGTCGAAGAGGCAGCAGAGCAGTTGATCATCGCCAAGTGGATTGTCCGTATGCTTGGGTTCCGGTATGGTGTTGAGATCAGTTATGCACCAAAGATCATCGTTGGAAAAGCGGGAAGCGGTCTGCACTTCCACATGCTCGCCGAAAAAGACGGCAAAAACCTGATGGTCGAGGATGGTGTGCTCTCTTCGATGGCACGCAGGATGATTGCCGGTATCCTTGACGCAGGTGATGCAATAACTGCCTTTGGAAACGGCATTCCAACTTCATACCTCCGTCTGGTTCCGCATCAGGAGGCCCCGACCAATATCTGCTGGGGAGATCGCAACCGATCTGTGGTGGTGCGTGTACCGCTCGGCTGGATTGGCGGTCATAATATGGCCCGTGACGCAAACCCCAATGACTGCACGTGTGACGAAGAGCGGCCTTCAAAGCAGACATTTGAATACCGGGTAGCAGATGGTTCCGCAGACATTTATCTGACCCTTGCAGGGCTCATAACAGCCGCTCTCCACGGCATCAACATGCCGGATGCACTTGAATATGCTCAGTCCCTCTATGTTGACGCAAGCATTTTCAAACCGGAGAACAAGGAACGGCTCGGGCAGCTCCGGCAACTGCCTGCTTCATGCTGGGAATCTGCTGACGTGCTTGCAGAGAAACGGGATATCTTTGAAAATAATGGTATTTTCCCTGCGGGAATGATTGATAACCAGATTTCTACGCTGAAGGCATTTAATGACGAAGGGATGAGCGAAAAGTTGTATGGGAAGAGTGAGGAGATCGCTGAAGTGGTAAAGAAATATATTCACATTGCGTGATTCTGCGTTTTATTTGGGAATATTTTTTTTAAAAATC
>CAZBYH010000028.1:4924-12434 GCA_964496155.1 uncultured Methanoculleus sp. | reverse complement strand
GTGCATATTTCTTGACCCGGTACGGGATAATATCTGTGGCATATCCCGCCTCAGCACAGCATTGGGAGATCTCTTCCGTCTCTTCTCCCAGCGTGTGCACAGAGAGCACCGTTCCGGATTGCACATGGGCGCATGCATCAGACAGAAACGCGAGCGCATCAAAATGGCCCATCAAAAGGTAATCATAGACACCTTTCAGGGCATCCCGGCAATCGCCAAATTCCGGCGTTACGTGTGCAGAAACGTTGTTAGCATCAATATTCTTTTTTAGATAATGAAACGAATCGGGATTAATTTCCATGGCATGCACCGTTGCCTTACTCACGGCCGCAGGGATGGTGAAGTATCCAATCCCTGCAAACATATCCGCACAGCGTATTGCCCGAATCTTAGTGAAATTCTCAATCACGCGGGATATGCGCATTTTCTCTTCACGGTTCCCCATCGCAAACATCACTTTCTGCGGGTCAAGATAATAAGTATATCCGGCTTCATGATGACAGACCTCACCGCATTCGCCATACATAAGAGTCGCCGCAGGAATCCGTTTTTCTCCGCTGTATCCTGAAATATAAACAATCCCCCGGGGACTGAGCCAGTCAGAAATGGCCATTATCTCCTCAGGTGTCGGCTGAGTGCCATGCAAAACAGCCACGTCCCCGAGGAGCTGATACCCCCGTCCGGAATAGGGTGTTCTCTCGGAGATCTCCTGATCCGCATCATATGCATCCCTGACCGGAATAAACGCCTCATCCCCTCTGACATACGGGCGACGGGTTGTGTCCACCCATTCCGCATCTTTCAAAAGGGAGAGCATATCCCGCGGATATCTCCGGATTCTCATGGTTATCCTACGAGAATGATCTCGCCGTTTTCCGGGTCCCTGAGGAAACGCACCTTTTCGTGATCAGAAAGATTGAGCCAGGCAAGTGCCTTAACTTCCCGAATCTCGTAGGAAACAGGGTCAAGAATGCCCGCCAGATCCTGATCGATATAGGTGACATCCGCTGTTTCTGCCTCCCGGATGGTACCAATAAGCCGGTATTCGGAATCATCGTGCAGCACATCGGTGTTTCCTTCCTTGAGGTCAAACACCCGTAAGAAGCCCTTATCCGCTCCCCTGACCTCGTAATACTTGTTTTTATACGTAATGATATCGCCCTGGCGGAACTGGGGCAGACGAATGAGGATCGTGACGCGGTAGAGTTTTTTTCCTTCCTTTTCGCCCACCAGTTTTGGATGACGGGTGATTTTGCCGCCCATCTCGGTGACAATCTGGCGTGCAATCACCGCACCGATACTGTGGCTGGATACGATAATGTCCACGCCGTCACGGATGTCATCAATCCGCGTAATAAACGAGAGGCGGTCTCCGGCCTCCTGCACCGTATCTTCCACATCGTGGGCAATTTTATCCACCCGCAGACGTTCATATAAATCAGGACGTCGGTTGGTTGCCCGGACCTGAATCGTGGATTCATAATATCCCCCGGATAACCGGCTGCACCGGTCACACTGCTCCCGTATCCAGACAATAAGCACATCACAGGACTTCTGGACATGTTTTTCATACAGGATGCCTCGTGCATACACCGTGCAGAGGGTGCGGTTGGGGTTGAGCTCGCTCATGGCAACGATGCCCACCTCTAAATCCTGCACGTCATTGTGCACCGACATTGCCCCGATGGCGAGTTCTTCAGCCAGTTTCTGCTTGTCATACGGCACATCCGACCATGTGGCTCCCTTTTTCCTCGAGCCGCAGGTAGGGCAGCAGATACACTCCACCCGTGGCTCACACACCAGCCATTCGAGAGTTGATCTCATGCACTTATTGCAAAGGCCTTCATTATCGGTTTTGCCCCCGCATTTCGGACAAAAATTTTCCTTTATTGACATAAATTCTGCGTTCTCTTTTATTTTGTTTAATATATTTGGGCGTGGGGTACGCTGCCAATTTTCATACATCCGCTCTCTTTTAAGATGCCACATTCAATTGCTGCCGCAATCGTCTTTTCTCCGAGGAGATTGCAGGTTGACCCATCTACAATTGCGTTTATGGCATCTTCTTTTGTACAAAGCTTTGTGCCATAGAATGCTTCGGTTACACGTATGGTAAGGTTTTCGTCCTTAATGGTTGTGTTGAGAAGTTCTGCGTCGCATACCGCAACAACTTCACTGACACCAGCATGCCGGTGTATCTTCATGTACATTGGTACCCTATTGAGCGGGAATGAATAAAAATATGGGGAATGCGCTAGGAGAGAATGATCTCGACACCGTATACTTCTGAGGGAGTTTCAGCGTGAATCTTCCATACGTCATCTTCCGTAAAAAGGCCATCTTCGAGATATTTGCGGGTATAGCGGGGCACTGATTTCGGGCCGATAACCGCCCCCGGACGAGAGGTGTCATCCATATAGTCACTTTCCATCGTGAACATGAGCCCTTTTTTTGCACAGGCGGGGATCTTTTCATGGCGTGCCAGAAGAGAGGGCATCAGGGGGGTGTCCGGCGTGCCAAAGTGTTTGACGACGCGTTTCACCGGGACGCCGGCGTGTGCTGCCATGGCAACCACATCAGCACAGGGCCCGGTCTCTGCATGAATTTGCAGGGCGCAGCCCGTGTCATGCGCAAGGGCGAGAGCGTGTTCGAGGATGCGATTCGATGCCTCCCAGACATCCGGTTCCACCGGGTAATGGGGGCGGCCGGATTTCAGGGCAATGGCGGTTCCCTCTGCTACATAGGTTGCTGCAATATCAAGGCCGCGTTTCATCACTGCTTCTGTATCAGTTAAAGACATCCGTTCACAAAGCCGGCCAATCTCCGCCGGATGAACACCAAAAATGGGGAAGACCACAACACCGGTCTCCCGGATAGCTGCTGCGGTCTTCAGCGTTATTTCATAGACCTCACGGAATTCATCACCGGTTACGGGATGGATGCCATGCGACCAGGAAGGTTTCGTGACAAGACCCATATGGGTGCCACCGGCCCGTAAGAAGTCTTTTGCCGCCTCTACGCCTCTCCCGTTCTTTCGGTCGATGTGGATGTGATCATCTGTTACCGGTATGCCCAGTCCAATCATTTGATCTCGATAATTTCCATGAGGGGATAATCGCCGTCAAATTTCAGGGATGCAATGCATGTCGCGTCTCCTGCGGTGGTCTGAATCTCAACCTCGAGCATCTTTCCTTCCAGTTCGCTGTAACCGAAGGGATTTCGTTCCATCATCTTGGTGTTGATTACCACAGACACCCGGTCCACGCAGGGCTGGAGGGCGACTGCATTTGCGATAGCTTCCTCGACAGATTTAGCGGTATCCGGGGATATCGGGGTGCCCACCCACTGGTGGTAGAGGGCACCTAATTTTATTCCTGCCTCAAAGGCAGCCTGAACATCATCGTTTGTCATACCAGAAATTTCTCCTGTATATCAATTAAACCCGTGGTTCGTAGCGCTAATTGAGAAGCCGCAGAGTGCCATGCCGTGGCTGGAGCGCCTCTCCGTCCCGGGTGAGCTGTTCGATCATCTTTTCGACGTCATCCTTTTTGTAGCCGGATGTCACCAGATGGCTGACGATATCCGCTGTCTGGGCAAAGCCTTTGTCATCAGCAAATTCACGAATGGTCTCTTTTAAGATTCGTGCAACATCACGGCGTTTCTTGGAGACACCGGTGACCAGTTTGTCAATATCATAGGTGCCGGTATCCGCGTCATATGCCACTTTCCTGAGACACCGGTCAGCAATGGCGATGACCCGGTCTGCATCAGAGAAATTAATCTCATTACTCAGCCGGATACGTGCGCTTGCTTCTGCGAGACGTACCAGTCCTTCCAGCTGCCGCGCGGTGACGGGAACCGGTTTACTATTGTCGTCTGCAAGGGACCGCAGATTCAGGTAGTACGACATGATGTGTTCGCGGGCCTCATCCGTGAGAATGGGGAAGCAGGTTCTCTTTGCATAGGCAATGTACTTCCTAAACAATACCGGCTCAATCTCAGGCGTAACCGGTGCAAGCTGCCGGGTGATGTAGTCTTCATCAAGGCCTTCAATCGGGAACCGGGTGTTCTGTTCAATCAGTTCACCGACACTGTGGGACTTCAGGATATGCTCACCAATGGCCCGGTCGAGTTTCTCTTCCGGTTTGTCTTCCATGATGAAGATGAGGTCAAACCGTGACAGCAGAGACGGTGGCATATTGATCTGCTCTGCTATGGGAGCATACTCATCAAACCGTCCCATCTTGGGGTTTGCTGCTCCCAGAAGGGCGCACCGCGTCTTCAGGGTCGCAGTGATGCCTGCCTTTGCGATGGAGACAGTCTGCTGTTCCATGGCTTCGTGGAGTGCACTGCGATCCTCTTTTGCCATCTTGTCCATCTCATCGACGGCAGCGATACCCATGTCCGCAAGGACGAGCGCTCCTGCCTCAAGGGTCCAGCGTCCGTCACCAAATTCGTCTTTCACCGCGGTCGCGGTCAGCCCGGCAGACGTGGACGACTTGCCACTCGTGTAAATCCCCCGCGGAGAGAGTTTGATGACGTACCGGAGCACCTGTGACTTTGCAATACCCGGGTCACCCACGAGGAGCATGTGGATATCCCCCCGGAGGCGGCTCCCGTCCGGCATCTCTTTTGCAATGCCGCCAAAGAGCACGAGAGAGATGGCCGTCTTTACATCCTGCATACCATAAATTGAGGGTGCAATGGAGTGGGAAATTTTCTCGTAGATCTCGGGGTCCTTACTTAACTCAAGGATAACCTTTTCCTCAAGTTCTGATATGGCCACCTCTTCATACTCCTTTTCGCCAATCTCAATCGAATTGGCTTCAATATAGATATCAAAGAGGGTGCTTTTCTGGCCACGGTTCATCCGCTGAACGGAACGAAGAATACCGTTCACGATGACACGGTCACCCGGAGAGACTGTGCCGGTGAGATCGTCTGTCACATCAACGTCAAGCGTCTGGGGCTGTTCTCCGCCCCGGAGTCCTTCGGGTGACTCCTGAATGCGCAGTTTCTGTGAGTCGACAAAGGTGGAGAGGGCCGGCACCAGATCCATCTTTGTTGCCCGCTCACACTGCGCACAGGGACGGTAGGGTTCCGTGAACTGTGCATAATCCTGTTTGTAGGGTGCGGTCATGGTGCCACACATCAGACACCGGAATACTGCCTGTATGAGCCGCGGCCGGACTTCGGTGGTCTTCCGAAGAATTCCCTCCACGGATACAAACGTGTTGATGTGGTGAGAACGGATGTCACGCACATCAATTTTGCGGGGAAGGCAGCGGAACCGGATATTGATCGAATCGGTCTTTCCCTCTTCGTCCTTGGTGAAGATCAGGTTGTGGTTCCGGATGGCATCCTTTACATCCCCGATTACTTTTCCCGGAGTATTCAGGAGTTCATCGGCCATTTCAAGGCCGGTCTTTCCCCACTTTGAGACCTCGCGGTAATCGATCTCAAGGGATTTCAGGTGCGGATACTGTGCACTGATCTCGCCTATCTCTTTTCTATAGTGTTTCTTAAGAAATTTGTTCCAGTCGGATGCACGGTCGGTGATCTCTATATCGTCAATCTCGTCTTCCACCTAATTGTGCCTCCTCACTCTTTCAGGGAATCTGCACTCAAAACAATATGTGCAATGAGTGCTTCCATCTGTATCTCGCTGTTTGCCCCTTCACTGAGACGGAAATCTGCTTCGCCCAGGTGCGCTATTAATTGTGTCTTTAACCGGCGTTCCAGAGGCATCCGGATAATGGATCGGTACATCTGATTGATCAGTTCATTGGGTGCAATACCGCGGGAATACAGAAGGTCATGCACTAAGGCTTCCGCGCCTTCATAATCACCGGCAACGGATGTGTGCATAAGGCCCTCAATCTCTTCCGGGCGTGCCGTTGAGGTGATTTCATACACCATATCGGCGGTGATGCGGGTGTTTACAATGGCCCCTCCCTGGAGCGCATTGATGGCCTTTCGCATATCGCCCTGAGCAACATAGACGATCGCATCCAGCGCTTCCGGGGTGCAGGTTAATCCCTCAATTGTTGCAATCCGGGAGATTTCTTTAATTATTGCTTCTTTGGAGAGGGGCCGGAACCGGTATATCGCGCACCTGCTCTGGATGGGGTCGATAATTTTTGATGAGTAGTTGCAGGATAGTACGAACCGGCAGTTTGATGCGTAACTCTCCATGGTGCGGCGAAGCGCTGCCTGTGCATCGGTGGTGAGTGCATCCGCCTCATCAAGAAAGAGTATCTTAAACGCTGCCCCGCCGAGCGGTGCGGTGCGGGCGAACTGCTTGATCTGGTTTCTGACGACATCGATGCCCCGTTCATCTGATGCATTCAGTTCACGGAAATTCATCTGCCAGGTGTCGCCAAAAAACTCCCGTGCGAGTGCAATGGCTGATGTGGTCTTTCCGATGCCTGCATTGCCGGTAAAAAGCAGATGCGGGAGGTTTCCTGAAATGACATATGACTTCAGGCGTGAGATGATCTCGTCCTGCCCGACAATATCATCCAGCACCATCGGACGGTATTTTTCAATCCATATTGTATTATCAGTCATATTATCCTTTATCCGGTTTTCACATCCATAGAGGCGGTACCTTTGATATATGATAGTGTTCCCTTAAGGGTTTAGTGATTGATCCGTGGTGAAGGTTGTTGTAGTGCAGATTGTTATGTCCGTATCCGATAGCATATACGATTATCCCGACAACGAATAGAACAGGACATACTGCATGGAATCATATCAGAAAATATTTGCGGGCGATCTGAATTCCGGAAGAGCCACCATGAAGAATGACGGGATTCGGGCTCTCTCCGGGAGGACAATTACCAGATGCCTTTTTTGCGGCGCACTGACAGAAGTTCCCGATACGAATAAACAGGTTGCCCATCTTGCGATCTACGATGCAACGGGCAAACTCGTTGTGGGATATCATACCGCAAATACGGGGATTTCCGCCGTTTTAAAAGAGACTGCTCTTCCGGCGTTTGTTCTCTGTGCGGCAGGA
This sequence comes from uncultured Methanoculleus sp., assembly GCA_964496155.1. Lineage (GTDB taxonomy): Archaea > Halobacteriota > Methanomicrobia > Methanomicrobiales > Methanomicrobiaceae > Methanogenium. Next base: position 5,413 of record CAZBYH010000028.1, on the reverse strand, counting down.
ATCCGCTGCTCTGCGGGCACATGCATGCCAATCCTTGAAACGCTGGTGCCGGTGTCCCGAACGATTCGGGACACGTTTGTTCTTGCAGCGGCAGACGGTCTCATTGCCAGGCTTGAAGAGGGAGATATCGGGTCGGATCGTAAAAAACAGTTGGTTACCATGGCAGAGACAGCACTTGCCACGGTGCACACCGAACCACCGTCTCCTGCCTCTGTGCCTGAGGTATCAGAACCTGTGGTGAATGAGGCGGTATCCGGAGCAGTTGTTGAGGAGATTCACGAGATGGGCGATGAAAGAAAGACCGTCAGTCTCGACGCTCTGATTGCCGCACTCGCGACCAAAGGTATCACCCCTGACACCACCCGTGCCGCGCTCAAGACCTTGATCGAGGATGGAGACTGTTACCAGCCAAAACCAGATTTGATACGATTATTATAAAAAAATGACCCCCGAGTTTATTCCCGGCGGCCCGGCGCTGGTGATTGAGAA
>CAZBYH010000028.1:0-4824 GCA_964496155.1 uncultured Methanoculleus sp. | reverse complement strand
ACCATTCGAGAGAGGGTTCCGTTTCAGCTGATACCGGGAAATCACGACGGGGGCATTGAGCGGTTTTTAGAGGAAGGGGAGCTTTTGCCGAGGAACGGAGCGATTTTGGACGGCACATGGTATGTGCACGGGCATATGCATTTGCCTCCTGAATCGGCGGGACATCTGATTGTCTGCGGCCATCATCACCCGGTGGTGAGTCTGTATGACGAGGTGGGATGTGCACTGCGGGCACAGCCGGCCTATCTCCTTGCAGAGGTGAAGGAGGAGTGTGCCGGACTTGTTGCCCACACCGATGGCCGGAGCACCCGTATTCTCTTTATGCCGTCCTTCTTTGAGTATGCAGGCGGGATAGATGTCCGCACCATCCATAAGAGCAGACTAAGCCCGGTGTCAAAGTGTTTTGATACCGAATCGGCCGAAGTATTCTTAGATGACGGGACGTATATTGACCGTCTGGGAGCACTGATGAAAGATGCCCGCACGTGATCTGTTATCGCCGATAATTCAGGAGACCCTCGTAAAACGAGACTTTCAGGAGTTGTCTCTCACCCAGCAAAAGGCCATTCCGCCCATTTGTGCGGGCCATCACCTCCTTTTGATTGCACCAACGGGAACCGGCAAGACCGAGAGTGCCATGCTCCCGGTCTTTGATCAGCTCCTCCGGATAACGGGTGGCGGGTTTAAGGCGATATATATCACGCCGCTTCGCTCCCTGAACCGGGATATTCTCTTTCGTCTGGAATGGTGGTGCCATGAACTGGGGCTCTCTGTGGGCGTCCGGCACGGAGACACCTCGCAGTATGAACGGAGAAAACAGGCACTGAATCCACCGGATCTGTTGATCACGACTCCGGAAACGCTGCAGGCACTTTTTATGGGCAAACGCCTCCGGGAGCATCTGCCGCAGGTCAGGTATGTCATCATCGATGAGATTCACGAACTCGCCGGAAGCAAACGGGGGGCTCAGTTATCCATCGCCCTTGAGCGTCTCGGTGCATATGCAGGGGAGTTCCAGCGTATCGGGCTTTCTGCCACCGTGGGAAACCCGGAAGAGGTGGCGTGTTTTCTGACCGGGAACGGCAGGGAGCATGAGATCGTCAACATCCCAGCGGCACCTCATATGGATGTCACCGTGCGGTTTGCCGGGGAAGACTTTGAATCGCAGGTAAAGGTGGTGGAGCAATGCATCGACCACGATAGATCCTCTCTTTTGTTTGTCAATACCCGGTCAACTGCTGAAGCGCTGGGCCACCGGCTGTACGAGCGGGGCGATGTCGAGGTGCACCACGGTTCGCTCTCGAAGGAGATCCGTATCGATGCTGAAGAGCGCTTTAAACGCGGAGAGATTCGGTCCCTTATCTGCACATCGTCTATGGAGCTGGGCATTGATATCGGGCACATCGAACGGGTCATTCAGTTTGGTTCTCCCCGTGAGGTCTCGCGTCTGTTGCAGCGGGTGGGGCGGGCCGGTCACCGTCTGGACATGATTTCGTATGGCACGATTATTGCCACCGGTTTTGATGATCTCTGTGAATCGCTCGTCATTACCCGCCGGGCGAAAGAGAATGCGTCTGAGGATGTCAGTATCATTCATGGTGCACTGGATGTGCTGGCAAACCAGATTGCTGCTATTCTTGTGGAGTACGGCGAGATCACCCTGGAACGGGTGACGGCCCTCATCGAACGGGCGTATGGGTTTTCCGACGCCGCCGCAATCCCTGAGGTATGTAACCAGATGGAGAAGCACCGCCTGATCTGGGTTGAGGACGGTGTTCTCAAGCGAACCGGGCGGTGCCGGACCTATCTCTACGGCAATCTTTCGATGATAGCGGATGAAAAAAAGGTGCAGATCTTTGATCTGGTGTCCCGTCGTACGGTGGGAACCCTCGATGAGTCCTTTGTTATTGGCTGGATTAACACCGGTGCGACCTTTATTGTCAAGGGCCAGCTCTGGGAGGTTGTCGATATCAATGAAGGCAAAATAATTGTTGAACCGGCACATTCCGTGAGCGGTGAACTGCCGTCATGGGAAGGCGAGCAGATACCGGTGCCGTTTGTGGTGGCACAGGAGACGGGACGCCTCCGCCGGACGCGTTCGTTTGAAGCGTATCATGCCGGCCCCCTGTCTAAGGTCTATGCCCTGAATATTCTCACCACCATGGATGAGCGTGGTGCACCGGTGGCATCCGATGAGCTGGTGACGCTCGAACACTTTGATGAAGGCGTCGTGATGAATATATGCGGGGGGCACAAAGCAAACGAAGCTCTCTCCCGCGTTTTGTCTATTTTGTTGACCGCCCGGTATGGGTCAAGTGTGGGGATTGAGGTGGGGGCCTACCGAATTTTGTTCCGTCTGCCCTCGTCTATCGGGGCAAAAGACATCCGGGATCTGTTGTATTCCATTGAACCGGCCCACATAGAAGGACTCCTCAAGCTTGCGATGAAGCATACGGCTCTTTTTAAGTGGAAGATTGTGCAGGTTGCCAAGAAGTTCGGGGCGATTGATGCGCAGGCGGATTACGAACGCATCAGTATCCACCGGTTGTTAGACACCTTTGAGGACACTGCCATCCAGACAGAGACGTATCGGGAACTCTTTACCACCATTATGGATGTGCGGGAGGCAGCAGCACTGGTTCAGCAGATCCAGTCCGGAGAAACAGAGGTCGTCATTGCACCCCTCTCTGCCATCGGGCGGGAAGGGCTTTCCTCGTCACGGGATCTGATTCCGCCGCCGAGCGCAGATCAGGCCATTATCGCTGCGGTGAAACGCAGAATCGAGGATGATAATATTCTCTTGTTTTGCATGCACTGCCGGGCATGGAAGAGCCTCACGAAGGTGTCGCGCGTAGCTGACCAGCCACAGTGTCCGAAATGCAATGCACGCCTTGTTGCAGCGCTCAAACCATGGGAGGATGAACTGATTCCTGCGGTTAAAAAGAAGGATAAGAACCCGGAGGAAAAAGCCATCGAACGACGGTTCATGAAGAATGCGAATATTGTACTCTCCAGTGGAAGGCAGGCAGTGGTGGCCCTTGCTGCCCGCGGGGTGGGGCCGGAGAATGCCTCGCGTATCATTGCCAAAATGTGTGATGAGGATGACTTTTACCGGGAAATTCTTAAGGCAGAACGAAATTACATCCGGACGCACCGGTTCTGGTAACTTTTTTTCCTGGGGTTTTTTGGTTTTGTAAATGAGGAAAAACTATACCCCCTCACACCGTATAATGAACCATTCTATGGCAGATGCAGAGTATAACATGGTGGATTACGATGAGACCTATCGTACATTCTCCATTGATGTACCTGAATTTTTTAATTTTGGGTATGATGTCATCGACGACTGGGCAAAGCGTGACCGGAACAAATTAGCGATGATCTGGGCGAATCAGGACGGGGATGAAAAGAAATATACCTTCCACGACCTGAAAAAATTCTCCAATATGGCCGCCAATATTCTTTTGAAATTTGGCATTAACAAAGGAGACCGGGTCATGATCATGCTGCCGCGGGTGCCTGAGTGGTGGATCTTTGTTATCGGACTCATCAAGCTTGGTGCGGTTGTCTGTCCGGTGCCTACCCTTCTTACCCCCAAAGATCTTGAATACCGGATGAATGCCGGGAATTTCTGTCTCGTAATCACTGATTTTGAAAATTCCGACAAGATTGATGAGATCCATGAGAAATGCCCGTCACTCCAGACAAAAGTCCTTATTGACGGCGATAAGGATGGCTGGGTAAGTTATCAGGAGGAAATTTACTATCCGGCACCGGTGTCGCACCGCAAGGTCAGTATGCCGTACGCAAACCGTACCCGTGCCACCGACCCTATGCTGATCTATTTCACCTCGGGCACCACCGGGGAGGCAAAGATGGCGTTGCACAACAATGCCTATCCGCTGGGCCATATTGTGACGGCGAAGTTATGGCAGGATGTCCGGGGGAATGACGTGCACTTTACCTATTCCGATACCGGATGGGCCAAATGCGGCTGGGGCAAGATCTTTGGCCAGTGGATTCAGGGCACCTGTCTCCTTATTTATGATGTCTGGGGCAAATTCAATGCGACAGAGCTCTTGCCTCTTATTGAAAAGTATGAAGTGACGACGTTCTGTTGTCCCCCGACGGTATACCGGATGCTGATCATTGCTGACCTTGCACGATATGACCTTGCGGAGCTGCGTCACTGCTGTAGTGCCGGTGAACCACTCAACCCTGAGGTCATCAAGGTCTGGGAGGAAGGCACGGGGCAGACGATATACGAAGGGTATGGGCAGACAGAGACATGCTGTGCGATTGCATCGTTTGCCTGCTTTACAAATAAACCCGGTTCCATGGGGAAACCGTCCCCCGGATGGCATATTGAACTCCACGATGACGAGGGGCAGCCTGTCGGGGATTATAAAGAAGGGCGTATCGCGGTATCGCTTGACCCCCGTCCGGTTGGTCTCTTTGTGGAGTATGTGAATAATCCTGATGCGAATGCCGAGTCCTTTGTTGACGGGTATTATTACACCGGCGATAAGGCCTACCGGGATGAAGATGGTTACTTCTGGTTTATCGGGCGGGATGATGACGTTATCAAGAGTTCCGGATACCGTATCGGGCCTTTTGAGGTGGAGAGTGCGCTCTTAGAACACCCTGCGGTGCAGGAATCGGCGGTTGTCGGATCGCCTGACCGGATACGGGGTATGGTCGTAAAGGCTTTTATCGTTTTGAATCCGGGATTTAAGGGTTCTGAACCGTTGATCAAGGAAATTCAGAACCATGTCAAGCGGGTGACAGCTCCGTATAAGTATCCCCGTATCATTGAGTTTGTCG
>CAZBYH010000027.1:0-13275 GCA_964496155.1 uncultured Methanoculleus sp. | reverse complement strand
CCTGATATTCTATCTCGTTTTCTCAGCAGGAGGTTTATAATTATGAAAATACCAATACTTCTCCTTCCCCGATGGATTCAGAATCTTCCGGAGGGCACGATATCGGGTCTTCTCGGCACGCTTATGGCCGTGCTTATCATCATCGCCTGCGCAGCTCCTCCGGTATGTGCAGATAATACAACACCGAAGGCCGGAATAACGAACACAACAGCGGTTCCAACTGCTACGACCACTGCTACGACCACTGCTACGACCACTGCTACGGCTACAGTGACAGCTACTACGACTGCGACCGCCACCCAGACACAGATCGCTTTGCCGGTCGCCTCATTCTCGTATTCTCCTTTAGATCCAAATACAGCAGATACGGTCACCTTTACGGACACGTCAACCGGCAATCCAACCGGCTTTTACTGGGATTTTGGGAACGGACAGTTTAGCGTAATGCAGAATCCCCCGGCCCAGACCTACTCATCTCCCAGCACGTATCTTGTCAGCCTGACTGTTTCGAACGCTGCTGGCACATCTGTTGCATACTCCCGGTCGATTATCGTTGGATCGACTAGTACTCTGGGTGCTGATTTTGAATTCGACCCAAAAAAGCCAAAAGTGGATGAAAAAGTCACTTTCACCGACAAGTCTGCCGGGTATCCTGATGAATGGGAGTGGGATTTTGGTGACAAAACTGAAATATATAAAGGTAAAACCCCCCCCGATCATTCCTACACCAAAGATGGTGAGTATAAAGTGAAACTTACCATCAAAAAATACGGCGGATACTCCGACCCCATCACGAAAACCATCACGAAAACCATCACCGTCGGGGATGTAACGCCAACACCAACCGCTGGTCCAGAACCGAAAGCAGAGTTCAAATGGGAACCTTCGAGCCCGGTGGTTGGGAGTCCGGTCTTTTTCACTGACACCTCCACCGGGGGTGGCATCACCGAGTGGAAGTGGGACTTTGATGATAAGATGGACTTCACCGGCAACCGGTTGAGTAAGCTTCAGAATCCTCAGCACACCTACCAAACTCCAGGTATTTACGATGTAACACTGTTCGTCAGGAACAGTGGTGGCACTGATATCATTTTAAAGAAGGTCACCGTCCGCGCGGTCTCGCTCAATGCCAAATTCAGTGCTTCCCCGGCAAGCGGCACCGCACCGCTTTCCGTGAGATTTTTTGACAGTTCCACCGGAACCGGAATCGAATCCTATCAATGGGACTTCGGCAACGGCCAGACCTATACCGGAAAATCACCATCGAATGTTGTCTACTCATCGCCCGGAACGTACAGTGTCTCCCTTGAGATCGCGGATGAGAGCGGCAGTAAGAACAAGTACGCGATGAACATCATCGTCAGTCCACCGGCGACTGCTACCGCGTCACAGACCCCCGCACCGATAACAACCTCGATGCCTGATACACCAGAGAATGGCGGTTTTATTGGCGGAGAATACAGGAAGATGACCGGCCTCTATAATGAGTATATCAAAATTCTCTTCGGGTTCCTCGGAATTACTGATGGACCCGATTTCCTTATCTTTGCGGTGGAATAGAGCCAATCTCCTCTAATTCTAATTTTAAGCATTTTTTAGATTTTAGATTTTAGGTGCTACCTGACAAACCCAAGTGGTTATTAGGTGAAAAGAACCCATGTTGGATAACGTCCGGATATCCATCCCTTTCAAATGCCGGGACAGATCCGATCCGATCCGATCTGCTCTCAGGCATGGTTTGGATGCGTCCAGTATGCCATTGGAGGTGCTGGCGCTGGCGCTGGAATCCGGAGGGGGTTATCTATATGAATCAATACTGGTCTCCTTCTGTTCAGACGGCGTTGGATGCATTACCGGCACAGGTCTTCTTTCTCGCGCCTGATCTACGATATATCGCTGCGAATGTTGCCCATGCTCGCTTTATCGATCGGGAATTTGATACTATCGTGGGCAAGCCGGTGGATGCCGTCATCCCCGGCGGGGTGGCCACCGGCATCCCGGATCTCTGCCGCCGTGCTCTTGTGGACGGGCGCAGAATCAGTGGCATGGTGCACATGCCTGACCGGATGGCCCGCCACGGCACCTTTGTTTTAACGGTAACCCCCTTACAGGAGAAGAACTGCCCTATCAGAGGCATCATCTGCCATGCAGTTGAGGTCGGGCCGGGAGGTATGCCTGCGTCTGCGTCACTGGCTCCTGTTGCCGCCACCGCGCCTTCGCTTTCAAAGGCCGACTTACTGGCCCGAAATGATCGGGTTAACCTCCCGGACATCTTTACCGACTTTCCCACCTCTGCCATCCGGTATATTCTGAATGCCATCCCGTATGGCATCGTGATAATCGACATGAACAAGCGCATCCGGTTCATCAACGATGTAGCGCTTACCCTCTCCGGGTATCGTTCAGACGATGATCTTCTGGGCAGAATCTGCCACCGGGTTCTTTGTCCCACAGAGATGGATCACTGCCCGGTGATGGACTTTGGGATGTCCTTTGATCGGACTGAGCGCAAACTCCTCACCGAATCAGGCATTGAAATTCCGGTTCTCAAAACCGGCCTGTCGATCAATCTCGAGGGAGAAGACTTCCTTTTGGAGACATTTATCGATCTCAGGAACACGAAGGAGCTCGCAGAAGCCTACCAAAGAAGTGAGCAACGCTACCAGACGATCTTTGAAAATACCGGGTCAGGGATGATCATCTACGATGAGAATGGAAAAATTCTTCTTACAAACAATGAGATGCACCGGATAACCGGGAAAGATAGTACATTCTTTGGGGAACGTCCCTCGATATTCAGCATGGTGGCGCCAGAGGATCGGAAGCGTTTGTTAGAGGAGCATGGGCGGTTCATCTTTGCTCAGACCGGCAGCAGGAAATCGGCTGAGACGGAATTTCGTCTGCTCTCTCATGACGGTTCTGTTCGTAACATCCGTGCAACCGTTGTTGTCATCCCCGGCACCCGCACATCGGTTGCATCGCTGATCGATATCACGGATCTCCGGAATACTGAGGCGGCACTGATACTTGCAAATCAGAAACTCGTGACGCTCGGCCGGATTTCGCGTCATGACATCAACAATCAGCTCACGGCACTTCTGCTCATTCTGGAGTACCTTCAGCACACACTTGATCACCCGATTGGAATCGAGGGCGAGGCAGATCTGCTGGGACGGGCCATATCTCTCGTGAATTCAACCCAGTTAGAGCTGGATTTTGCACGTGAATACGAGCGTGTGGGCATTGAGAAACCGGTCTGGGTAAACCTGAACGACACCGTAAAGGCAGTAGCCAGAGACCCGTTGTTCAGTAGCATCATGATCCTATCTACCGTGCCGGCAACGCTGGCTGTCTTCTGTGATGCAATGATTACCAGAGTGCTCCACAATCTCTTTGAAAATGCCATGCGGCATAGGGATGGTCTCAGTGAAATTTCCCTCTCTTTTGAGGACAGGCAGACGGTTGGGGTATTGACTATCCGGGATCATGGACTTGGCATTCCGGATGCAAAGAAGCCCAATATCTTTGCAGAAGGATTTGGGAAACATACTGGTTTAGGCCTCTTCATTATCCAGTCCGTCCTTGGTCTCACCGGTATTACCATTGAAGAGACAGGTGTACATACAGAGGGGACTGCCTTTGAGATCAGTATTCCAAAAGAAAACTATCGGTATGACGAACGGCCACCGATACAGGGGTAATTCATGCTGCCGGAATAAGGAAGTCATAGTGAACGGTGGCGTCTCTCCTCAAAAAAAAATTATTTTTGTGCCTTTCCCTGGTTTGCGACGGCCTCTGCTGCTGCTTTGACTGCTTCTTCATCGCCGAGATAGTATGAGCGGATGGGTTGTAACTCATCATCAAGTTCATAGACGAGCGGTATGCCGGTTGGTATATTGAGCTGTGAGATGTCCTTGTCAGATATACCCTCCAGATTTTTTATGAGTGCCCGCAGGCTGTTGCCATGTGCGGCGATGAGCACATTCTTCCCGGCCCGAATGTCAGGGGCAATCTCTTCATTCCAGATAGGAAGAAAACGGGCGACGGTATCCTTAAGACATTCAGTGAGGGGGATCTCTTCTAATGAAAGAGAGGCATATCGAGGGTCGTTTTTCGGTGAACGTTCGTCATCCGCTGCAAGCGGTTCGGGTGGAATGGTGTAGCTTCTTCGCCAGATGAACACCTGTTCGTCACCGTATTCTGCTGCGGTTTCTGCCTTGTTTAACCCCTGCAAGGCTCCGTAATGGCGTTCGTTCAGGCGCCATGAGCGTTGGACGGGAATCCACATCAAATCCATTTCATCGAGAGTGATCCAGAGGGTGCGGATGGCCCGTTTCAACACCGAGGTGTAAGCGATATCGAAGGTGAACCCCTCACGGCAGAGGAGGGTTCCTGCCGCATGTGCCTCTTCCAGACCTTTTTCAGAAAGATCAACGTCAGTCCATCCGGTAAAGCGGTTCTCCCGGTTCCATTCGCTCTCTCCATGGCGGAGCAGCACAAGTCTGTACATAGATCAAAAATCTCCTGCATACCTCTCGGCGGGGTAAAAAAAATACCTTGTCATCCTCTCCGTCCGAAAGTGGCCCTTTTTTTCAGCGGGCCGATAGGATATGGATACTTCCCTGTCGTATCTCAGGTGATGAAGAGCGTGATAAATGGGAGCGTTGCAAGAGAGAGGATGGTCGTGAGAAAGACCCCTTTCGAGGCGAGAGTGGCGTCCACATGATATTCCTCTGCAAGCATCACGGTATTGGCTGCAACCGGCATCGCCGCGAGAAGCACTGGTATTCCCAGCAGGAGGGGTCCTGAGACAAAGGGACGGAGAAGGAAAAAGACGACAAGGGGGATACCACAGAGGCGCAATGCGGTGACGACCCATATCTTTTTGTCGGTAAACAGGCCATCAACAGGCAGGGCGGCAAGCATTGCTCCCACAACGACCATCGCAAGTGGCGTGGTGGTGCTGCCGAGCAGGCTGAATACGTCAGCGAACGGTGACGGAATGTGAATCTGGAGTATAAAGAGAATCAGGCCCGTCACTGATGCAGCGATGCCTGCGTTCAGGAAGAGTTTCGGATCCAGGTAGCGTCCCATGTCAGGTCTGAGCATTAATACGCCCACCGAAAAGAGCAGAAAACTGAATGTGAGGTTAAATATTGAGACATAGAATATGGACTCCGGGCCGAATACTGCAGCTGCTACCGGGAAACCCATGAACCCGAGGTTTGAGAAGACGAGCATAAACCGCATCACCCCTTCCTCCAGGTCAGACTCTGCGACATAGCGGGGCACGGTGAATGCAAACGCAAAGGAGACTCCATAGAATACCCCTACCCCGAGCAGGATTCCCCCCGCGTTTTCCACCAGTTCCGGGGTGAGGGGCACCTGCATGGCCATCACGATCAGGGCAGGAAGGCTCACGTTCACCACAAACGAAGAGAGTCCACGGGCCCCATCCGGGCTGATGACACCGGTGCGTCTGCAGAGAAAGCCGATGCCCATCAACAGAAAAAGGATGATGATACTCTCTGCAATGACCGCGATACTCATGTGTTTATTAGATTGTCAAAGCGGATACAATACTATTTGCGAACATTTCCGGTGTCTGAGAAAGGGGAAGTTACCAGTGGATGACCACCAGTGCAATGACGCACCTGGAAAGAGCTTCCATAAGACCAAATCCGGGAACCGGATTTTGGGGCGGGTGGGCATTTTAAACGGCGGTGGATGTCGTGGTCTTTGTTTTCGACAGTGCTGACGGAACCATAGCATTCTCTTCTATGATGGATGTTGATATGAGGCAGAATGATAATTCCTGTCTGATTCCGTCGGGTATAGGCTAAGAAAGTAATTTCGTCATACTTGGCATATGAGGATCAAAAAAGAGTGAATCGGAAAAAAATGAGTTACTCGTTTTTTTTCAGTATCTTTTGTGCATCCTCAATGGCCTCGTTTATCGCCTTCTCCAGTTTCTCTCCGGCCTTTTTTGCCTCCTTTTCCAGGTGGTTGTGGCCTTCTTTTGTACCAAAGAGGGTTTTTCCGAGGGTCGTTACATCCGTTATCGTCTTCGAGACTGATTTCCGGGCAGTAGCTATAATTTCTTCAACATCTATCTCAGGTGCTACCTTCTCTGCCTCTTCCTCAGGTACTGCTTTCTGTGCTTTTTCCTCTAATATTGGTTCTTCCACCCATACGCCTTTTTCAAAGCGTCCTCGTGTTCCTGTCATAGTATCATGGAGTGGTTCTCATTCGTCATTAACATTGGCACGGGTTGTTTCAGTACCGGGCTTGTGAGGACGGCACGAGACAGATATGCAGCAGGAACCATGTTTGTGCAAGTCGCATGGTAATAATACGACTCTGATTCAGGGAAAAACGCATTATTCTGTATAAACCCTGCATCTTTTTTTCCCTTTATCCATATATTACCGGAAATACAGATGATCACCGGGTCAGAATAGATGGCAGGGTGACCACATTATCAAAAGGAATGGTAATCTCAGAGATATAGGCATCAATCTTTGCGGTACCCCGGACGCGGGCGTCCATATCACGAGTCAGGGCACCCGTGAGTGAGCGGACGGCCTCTGCCGAGGTGACGGTGATGGGCACTGAAACCTCGGTAGTGGTAAACGCACCAAGGATCACGTTCTCAGCCCAGCCGTGGATAATGGGCTGTTCCGTTGTGCCGCCCACGGGCAGGACATCAAATTTCACTTCGGTGAGGGTCAGTCGGATCGGTGCATGGGAGATGACGGCGACGGTAACTATTCCGTTGATGGAGGCAAGCGAGACTTTTTTGATGGAAACGGTTTTTACCGCTACTGAGCAGAGACGGGACAAGTCCATGAATAGTGCTGGTATGGGACGCCCGGGTAAAAATAATTCCGTTTGTGCACCTAACGGTACACAGCTGATAAAGCGACACGTTCTGCAACAAGTTCCGGGAGACGTTCATCTCCCACGATTGAAAGTTCTTGTTCCGTGACGAAGAAGTCCTGCATCAGCCGTGTCCGTTTCCCGGCATCCATCTTTTCTGCGCTGAGCGGAGGGGTGGCATGGAGGGTAATGCCTGGGAGGCTGGCGATTGGATCTTCCGGTTCCTTTTCTGCACCTACCACAACCACCCAGAGGGACATCGTGCCGTTCTGAGCCCCGAACGCTGCTGCGACACTCGTCTGCCGGCTTGCTGCCACCCAGAGAAGCATCTCCATCTCAAAGGAACGGGCAACCGGGTTTTTATCCACAAACCAGGCCCGGCAGGCATGGGCCAGTGCAATCTTCACATGCAGACTGCCGGCGACTCTGTCTGCATTAACACAGACGATGTGAGTCTGGGGGCCGAGGTGGCCGGCTACGGTATGTACGGCCGTAAGAAATGCCTTAATATCCGTTATCTCTGCATCAGCGTAGAGGAGGGTATGAGGGGGCATGGGGTTTTTGTCTGCGTTATTCATCTGATTTTGCTCCGAACGAGAAGAGGCTTTTTTGTGCTGTGGAATCATCAGCAGTTTCGCTGTTTTTTTCGTTTTCTGTTTTTTCGGCAGGGGCTTGGTCAGTCTTCCCTTTGGATTTGCCGCCTTCCCCCTGCCGTGCGGCCATGCGCTCGGATGCGATATCCCTGCGGACACCCCCCCTGTTCCCGGTTTTGGCCGCCCGCATGATACTCTCTGCGGTCTTACCGCCCACAATGCTCCCAACAAGCGTTGGGTCTGCTGCGGCAAGCGCTTCTGGGGTGGTGATGCCATTGGTGAAGAGTCGTCGTGCCCGGACCCGGCCAATGCCTTTGACCCGCACCAGAGGAATAAGTTCACGTCGGATACCGTGGCGGACGCGGAGGGTGGTCTCCTCCACTGCGTCGCGATGTTCGGGGGCAAACAGGCGGGCCAGACGCCCGGATGCATGGAGCAGCCACCCCACACCCTCAACAGCATTGTAGATGTCGCCCGGCCCGACACCATAACGGGTGCAAATGGTATCGTCACCAATTTCGTCCGTCCAGTCAGAGATGAGCATCGCGGTCTTGAGGCTGCGGAAGAACTCCTCAATATCATCATAGGAGAATTCGGTTCTGAACTCCTCTTCATGTTCAAAGAAGAACTTCTCAAGGATGCCGACGTCGTTTTTCTTTACATAGAGGGTGAACATGTCCGGTGTCATGCAGAGCAGCTGAAGCAGGGCGAGGTCTGTCAACTCTCCTTCTTCCCGGAGGGCAGTTGTGATGATTTCGGCGGAACGCGGGTCGATATAGAGTCGGCTGGTCAGTTCCCCGTATTCGGTTGCATGCAGCATACCGGAGAGATCTGTTACCATCTCGGCTTCGGTGAGAAACGCGAGGGCATCGTCTAACGTTCGGGAAAGGCCCCGTTTTCCGGTGTGCTGGTATGCATACAGGGTCTTTTCCATAAACGCCATCAGTTCATCGCGGGACCGGGCATACCCGGTTGCGATAAGTGAGAGGATATGTGCCGTGAGCACTCCTTCTTCTCCACAGCGGGACTCTACATCCTCATCGGGAGCCTCAATATATTCCTCATAGAGCTCGTTCACCGCGTATTCGCTCTTTGCAATGAGGATGGCTTCGCCATAGGGATCCAGATGTGGCCGCCCGGCACGCCCTGCCATCTGGCGGTATTCCCGCACCGGAATCGGTCGCATCCCCTCTCCGCCAGCGAAGCGGAGGTAGTCACGGATGATCACGCGCCGGGCGGGGAGGTTTAACCCTGCGGCGAGCGTTGGCGTGGATGAGATGGTCTTGATAAATCCGGTCCTAAACCCTTCCTCAACAAGCGTCCGCTGTATCCGGTTCAACCCTGCGTGGTGAAATGCCGCACCGTTTCTGACGCAGGCGGCAAGGACCCGCCCCATATCGGTCTCTGCTGCGGCCTCCAGTTTTTCTGCAATACTGTCCAGTACTGCATGGGAATATTTCAGGGCTGTTGCTGCCCGTTTCGCATACCCTTCCGCATTTCGCCGGGATGAGACAAAGACAAGGCACTGGCCCCCCTCTGCCACACAATCAAGCATGAGATTGATATCCTCGGTCTTTGCAGGAGCGGGAATTACCTTTTCCTCGTCGGCAAAAAAAAGGGTATTGCGGTAGCAGATGCCCTCGCGGAGGTCTACCGGGCGCCAGTTTGAAGTAATCAGTTCTGCCCCCAGCCACCCGGCGAGTTGTTTTGGGTTGCCGATGGTGGCAGAGAGACCAATCACCTGCATGCCCGGGGACGCGTGGCGCAGTTTGGTAATCACCATCTCAAGGGTCGGCCCACGGGATTCATCATCAATGAGGTGTACCTCATCGACCACGAGGCAGGTAACACGAGACAACCATGGGGCGGCGTTTCTGAGGAGGGAGTCAACCTTCTCTGATGTGGCGATAACGATATCGTTTGCCCCCAGACGTTTCTCCTTCTGGTCATAGTCCCCGGTGGCGACACCGATGACAACGCCTTTGCCAGCAAATTCATGAGCCTTCTCGGTTGCAAGTGCCTTTAACGGCACGACGTAGAGGCACATGCCGCCCCGTGCGATGGCAGCGTGCATTGCCATCTCGGCGATCAGTGTCTTGCCGGATGCGGTGGGGATGGATACCAGCAGATCCGATTTATCCAGAAGACCTGCTGCTATACACTCACTCTGGGGAGGGTATAGAGACTCGATTCCTTTTTTTTTGTAATGTTCTTTAAAAACTGCAGGCAGTGGTAATTCAGAAAAGTTCAAAGACACCCCTTCTTTTCCAGTGTAAATTAGATTTAATTACTTTATTTACCGCAAACAGACAGAAATCGGGCCTATGTGTTCCAGTGGAAACCATCGTTTTTAATCCTTTACATTCCAGATTTCAGTAATTCTCGCATCCTTTTTGTGATGGGGCCTCTTTTTAAAAAATGATATGCAGATGAAAAAATTAGTAGTAATAATCGAGCATGTCAAACTTAGCCTCTTTCTTTTTGCGATCCAAAAAGGAGAAGACTGTCGCATGTGGCAGGCCTTCGACGAGCATCTCGACTGCGGTTCGGGCATTCTTCACCTGATCAATCATGCCGATGATGGCGACGGTCTTGCCCTGAACTGAGAGGATGGCGCCGCTCATATCCTCAATCTGCTCGCGTGCCCGCCCTTCCTTGCCGATGATCCGTCCACGAAGACGCTCCATCTGCTTTGGCGTGGTGCAGACGTTGGAGAGATCCAGAATATCCAGCATCATATCTTCGTCCTCGAAGATGGTGGTTGCTCGTTCGGGGGAGAAACCCCGATTGATGGCACGCACCATCTCTGCTGTTCTAATGACTGCGATGGGATCCTCACTTTCGATCTCAACGTGACCATCCTCAGAATCAATGGTGAGGATGGTGCCGGTCTTTTTCTCAATATCGCGTTTGGTTTTTCCGCCTTTCCCGATGAGGACGGGGATGCGGCTGGTGGTGATTTTTAATTCGGTGGTGGTCATGGTGGGTATTCTCCCTGTGTACATGGTAAATAGGATGGGAAAGGGGATAATAGTTGGTGGGAGGTAATGTGCGAGCCGGGGAGTGGTGAAGTGAATTTTACGCACGTCATCCTGCCGTCAAATCAAAATGTATATATGTTATGCTCTCCAATCCCGGCACATTGCGGGAACCCACCCCTTCTTGTAAACTCGATAGAAAAAGGTTTAGGTAATTCGGGATTGCTCAGGCAATTACCCTAAGTTTTGGAGTTGCCATTTTATGGAAGAAATCCAGGAAGAAGAACCACAAAAAAATATCAAGGTGAGTGTCAGAAACCTTACCAAAATTTTCGGGAATCGTCCGGAGGATGCCCTTCGCCTTGTCGACGAGGGAGAGAGAAAGCAAGATATTTTTGAGAAGACGCAGCAGAATGTTGCTCTTCGCTCTGTCTCTTTTGATGTCTATGAAGGTGAATTGTTTGTTCTCATGGGCCTTTCCGGTTGTGGAAAGTCAACCCTTCTGCGGTGCATCAACCGTCTCATTGAACCAACCAGCGGAACCATTGAGATAGACGGAACCGATGTTGTCGCGATGAACGAGGATGAACTCAGGCAGATGCGGCGTACAAAGATTGGCATGATCTTCCAGAATTTTGCCCTTCTGCCTCACCGAACCATTCTGGAGAATGTGGCATTTGGCCTTGAGATTCAGAATATACCGGTTGAAGAACGGGAAGAGAAGGCAAGGGGGGCCATTGAGCTCGTTGGTCTATCCGGATATGAAGAGAGTTATCCTTCAGGATTGTCTGGCGGCATGCAGCAGCGGGTTGGGCTTGCCCGGGCGCTTGCGAGTGATGCAGATATCCTCTTGATGGATGAAGCGTTCAGCGCACTTGATCCCATGATCCGCCGCGATATGCAGGATGAACTGATAGAGCTTCAGGCACGGATGAACAAGACGATCATCTTTGTCAGCCACGATCTGGATGAGGCGCTCAAGCTCGGGGATCGTATTGGTCTTATGAAGGACGGTATCATCGCCCAGCTCGGAACTGCTGAAGATCTCCTGCAAAATCCCCGCTGTGATTATGTGGAACGGTTTGTAGAAGGCGTGAATCTCTCCCGTGTACTTGTTGCAAAGGACGTGATGAAACGTCCCTCGCCGCTTCTCCCCCCTGATTCAGGGCCAAGAAATGCGCTCCGCCTGATGGAAGAGTACGGCATATCGAGTATTTTTGTGGCCGGAAAGGATCGGGTGTTCCGTGGCATTGTGACCGTTGACGGGGCCGTTGAAGCAAAAAGACGGGATGTTCTCCTCAAAGAAGTGATGGTGACAGACAGCCCGACGGTCCTCTTAGATACCCCGGCACAGGAACTGATGCCGATTATGGCAGGGACTGCCTATCCGGTGGCGGTTCTTGACAGTGAGAGGAAGCTAAAAGGGATCATTGTGCGGGGTTCGCTTCTTGCGGGCCTTGCCCGTCTGGAGGTTGATGTCTGATGTCTGACATATTGCCGGTCGGTGAGGCGGCTGAAGCGGTCGTCGCATGGATCAATGGGAACTTCGGGTGGCTGCTGGATGCCATAACAACAGCCATGGATATCCTCGTGAATGGCTTTCAGGACGGGATGGGGGCCGTTCCACCCCTTATTCTCATCACAGTCTTTGCGGTGCTGGCATGGCTCCTTACCCATAGAAGCATCAAAATCGCGCTTATGACCCTCTTCGGGTTGCTCTTCATCTATCTCCTGGACCTCTGGTCTGAGACCATTTTGACGCTTGCCCTCGTTCTCACGTCGGCCGTGGTGACGCTTGCAATAGGTATTCCTTTAGGGATTCTTGCCTCACGGTCGAAAGTGGTTGATGCCGCCCTCCGCCCTCTCCTCGACCTGATGCAGACGATGCCTTCGTTTGTTTATCTGATTCCTGCGGTAATCTTCTTTGGCCTCGGGAATGTGCCGGGGATGATTGCAACCATCATCTTTGCGATGCCGCCTGCCATTCGTCTCACCAATCTCGGTATCCGTCAGGTGCCGATGGAGCTTGTCGAGGTGAGTGAGGCGTTTGGGGCAACGCAGTGGCAGAAGCTTGTCAAGGTCCAATTGCCGGTTGCCCTGCCCACGATCATGGCCGGTGTCAACCAGTGTATCATGCTCGCGCTCTCGATGACCGTCATCGCAGCGATGATCGGTGCTGCGGGTCTAGGGCTCAATGTTTTGATGGGTATCCAGCGGGTTGATATCGGCGGCGGTTTCGAGGCGGGTCTTTGTATTGTCATCATTGCGATCATCCTGGACCGGATCACACAGAATGTGATTCGCTCTGGTCCGGACCAATAATTATATATATAGATCCCCCTCCATTTCTTCCCCAGTCAGTCGTTAACCATTATCGATGGTTTTTTCTGACAAATTGGAGGTGTTTTATGTGCTACATTTAAAATCAAAAGAAATTATTCTTGTTTTGTTCGTTTTGTTTAGTGTCATTTTTGTTGCCGGCTGTACGGATGAAGCAGGTCCTTCAGGCCCGGGAACCGCTTCAAAAGAAGTTTCCATCGGCTATGTGCTCTGGGACTCAGAGATTGCGAGTACGAATGTGTTAAAGAGCGTGTATGAACAGGCTGGCTATAAAGTGGAGCTGAAAGCCGTTGATGCAGGCCCCCTCTATCAGGCAATCGCTGATAGCCGAATTGATATGAGCATCTCGTCATGGTTGCCCGCGACGCAGGCTCACTACTGGGAGACCTATGGCGACTCCATTGATATGGTTGGTAAGAATCTTCAGGGCGCAAAGATTGGTCTTGTCGTTCCGACGTACGTTACCATTGACTCGATTGATGAGA
>CAZBYH010000026.1:0-14072 GCA_964496155.1 uncultured Methanoculleus sp. | reverse complement strand
GATGCTTTTGATTCATTCACAATCCGTTCAGCTGTACCTCCCATGGGAGCGGAGAAAAAGGTAGGTTTTTTTCTCCCGATAACAACAACATCAGCCTTTAGCCGTTCAGAGATATTCAGCACCTGAGTGGCAGGATCCCCAATTCTGTCTTCCGAGGTGACCTGTTTAAAATACGGAGCAAGTTCCTTTTCCATGGTGTGCAGATCTGTTGCGACCGCGTCCCTTCGTCTCTGTTCCGTTGAAGGATCTGCCATTCGGTCCCTGACATGGAGGATGTGGCATCGGGCACCATGAAACTCCTTGATATAGGGGATGGGCCGGGCAGCTGTCTCATCAAGGTTGGTTGCATACAGCACAATCAGATCTTCGTGCCTGAGCTCCTCATCGTTATCCGGGAGGCGTGGCCGAATTTTATGGACAAACACCGGGACGTCAGAGAGGCGAAGGAGATCTCGTGAAACACTTCCAAGGAGCATCGTTCTCAGATGCCAGCGGCGTTTTGCTTTCAGATAAATCTCATCACATCCCTGAAACAGTGCGGCCTCTGCGATAGATGAGGCGATATGACCGTTTCCCTGTTTCACCTCAACGGAGAGGCCCTCCTCTTCCATTACCTCCTGCATGAGCATGAGCCACGAGGCATCAGAGCCCCGGAAGAATGAACCGGATTCACTCACATGATAGAGGCAGATGGAACGAGCCCCGAAATTCTTCAGGGCCACTCCAACCTTTCTCAGTTCCTCAGGTCGCTCTCCATAGGCAACCGGAATCAGGGTATTTTCAAACATCTTTCATGGTCCACAGGATACCAACAAGGCCGAGCACAGATATCCTGAATACGATAACTCGAACGTGTTGGCCTTTTAATGTATCGGTACTGTTCATGCCGTCAGATTGCTTTCCCGTACTTAAAAATGGCTAAACAGTGTCTGAACGGCAAATCAACACCTATACATTCTCATTGCACCCCAATATCAGTATCCATCGTATTTGATCGGCAGTGCGATACCCGTCGTATTTTACTATGCTGTATCACAAACGGGTACACAGGAGAAAGAGCGCTTGCGTATGCCAGAGAAAAACCATTCGCGTCCACGAGATTATTCAGCAATCTCCCCCTTTGAGAAATCGGCATGTCCATCAGGCAATCCTGTCATCCTATTTTTCGTCTGCGGGGAAGGATTGGGCCACACATCACGCTGCCTGAAGGCGGCACAATACTGTGAAACACAGGGTGCAGTCTGCCATCTCGCCGCTTATGGTCAATCGCACACCTTCCTTACCAAAGCCGGGTGGCCACGCCTGCACACCACGCCCCGGGAAGTGACCCTTGCAGGAGATATGGGACTCTTCTCCCTCAGAAAGACCCTCTGGAACTCGAAAGGCGTTCCTCGTGACCTCGCCGGGTCATACCAGCAGGCACGGGCCCTGATAAAAAAAATACAACCCGATATCATCATCGCTGACACGATGTATGCACCGGTTGAGGCCGCCCGGCGTGACAATGTGCCTGTGCTCTTTATCACCAACCAGAACTGTTTCTCCACGCTTGCGGGCGGCGGAGAGAACGGGTGGGCTGCCCTCAGTCGTTTGGTCTCCTGGTACCTCACTCTGCCAGACCGGGTCATCATTCCCGACTTTGCCCCGCCGGCGACGGTGAGCCGATATAATATCATGATACCCCCTGGACGGGAGAGCCAGTATCGGTTCATTGGCCCATTAATCGACATCTCCCGGGAGCAGTACCTGTGCACAGAGAAGACTATCTTTGCGTCATTCGGCGGCGAATCTTTTAAGATTCCTCTCTACCGAAATCTGGCAGAGATTGCCGGACGAAGAAGCGACCTTTCCTTTGAGGTATTCGCCCAGGTGCCGGGACTGCCGGATTTGACTGAGAACTTCCGTACCCACGGATATGTACCGGATCTCTTAGCCCACCTCTGCTGTGCGGAAGTTGCCATCCTCCATGGCGGGCTCACCACCCTGCACGAGGCACTATTTTTCCGAAAACCGGTGGTGATGGTGATAGACCCGCACCACCCCGAACAGGGCAACAATGCCCGTGCAATTGTTGAGATGAAAGCAGGGGTGATGATCCGGGGAGATGAGGCAGATACCGACAGTCTGGAGGTAGCCATCGAAGAGACACGCCGGCTTTTCGTACCTGACTTTTCCGCACACTACATCCGGGAGAACGGAAGAGTGCAGCTCTGGGAAGAGATTCAGGAAACCTTACGTTATAAACGGTGAAAAAACAAATAGTATCTATCATGGATAACGGATGGAAGACACTCATTGGCATTATATTGGTGTTCTTTATCGTCGTCAATGTCCTGATCCTCGCGGTCGGGATGGATTACCCGGACGGATTCGCCCTCGCAGGCATTGAAATCACCAGTGTTTACCAGTATGACGTGACCCTCTCCGGAACAGGAACAGCAACAGATGTAACCCTCATGATCCCTCTGCCGTGTGTTGGCGGGAACTCGCCGGTAGGAGATGCCATAGTACGCGGTAATGCAGAAGGTATCAGGGCCGGATGGACAGTGGGAGAGGTGGGAACAAACGATTTCGTTATGCTGAAGATCACCGCACCATCTCTCTCATTTGCTGACGGCCCGATTACCTTTGGAACGGTTGTCTCTGCCCCCGGCATCATCGATACTGCTGACCCTGCCGACGATACGTATCTGCTGCGACTGAAAAAAGATCCGCGAAAGGAGAACGGCGTGACCTATTATACCTCATCTCTCTACGCGGTCTATGATATGTCCGGAGATGAGGGCATGGATATCACAGTCTGTCTGGATGGTGGCAACACCTGGAGATATCCCATTTTTTCCGGAAACCACTTCCGGGACACTCTCACCTTTGCAGGCGGCGTCCATAGTGATGGGTGGCAGACCGCAGATGGCATCCTCATCGTTGGCGTCGGAAAATATTCAGTTATCTGAGATACCGGCAATCACCATAACCATTTTTTCCTGCGTCAACCAACGCTGGTGTATGAACCGCACGGACGTCCTGAGGGTTGAGGCAGGGGACGCATTCTGCATCTGTCCTGTCTGTGGATACACCGACGCCTTCCATACCGCACTTCTGCGTTCGGCTGACGGCATGGGCTATGATGTCATATTTATCTGCCCGGAATGCCATTCCCGGTTCGATATTGGGATGAAGACACGGGAGCCCTTTCTCTGATCAATGACTATACTACCCGGTACCGTGATACCTGAAATGAGGAACTATTACCATGCCTGATGGATGCATCATCGTCGCCCACGGGCCGGAGGTCTTTGATGCAGGCGACATCGATACGGTACGTAATGCACTTACTCCGACGGATATTGTCGTGGCAGGAGTGATGGCCCGAACCGCGGCAGAGGAGTCAGGGCTTCCCTGCCGGTTCAATACCCGGCCTCCGTCGCTGGTGTTTCGGCACCTGCCCCCCGGAACCGATGCATGGCTCTTAAATCGAGGCAAAACATTCGCTTCCGGTGAAGAATTCGGCCGGATTGTGGCATCACGCTCTGATCGGCCGGTCTACCATATTGAATGCAGCAGCAGGACGGTCTATGGATGGAACGGAGCAGACCCTTACCGCACCCGGGAGGCAGCACGTCGCCTTGGATTTACCGCAGTGTGTCTGAATGCAGACCCGCGGGCGCCGGATGGCGGCACACGAGAAATTCGCGGGTGCATACCGGGCGAGCCGGTCTTTGTAAATGGCATCGTCATTGGTCATGCCACGGCAGAGACCGCTGTCCTCGCATCGGAGAATGGAGGGATACGGGCCGTATCCGGCATCACTCTCAAACCCCATGGCACTGAGAAACTTCTCCGGGGAGGCCCTGTTAACATTTCACGGGCGTGGTGCAAGTCAGGGCCGGTCCGGTCACAGATGGCACTGGTGGTCGAGCGGCGATCTCCGTTTGGACGCATCGCTGTCATTGATCATGCCGCCTGTGACATCTACCGTATGGTGGATTCTACCACCTGCGGCGTGATCGCCATCGGTGACGATACCACCGCTGTCTGCGGGCATATATGCGCCCATCTGGGCATCCCTGTCTTTGGTGTCACCGACGGCGACGCGGACACGGTAGTTGACCACTCCTGCTGTGCAGGCTCGGTGATTGTCGAGGTGACCGAGGGCAGGGATGACGAGGTAGGGCTGGAAATTGCAGAAACAATCCCCCCCGCATCCTGCCACTGGGATCACTGGGTAACCGCGACCCTTGACACCCGCACCGACATCCGTATCGTGAGGGATGCACGATGAAGCCCGGCCAGCTCTGTTCACAGTGCAAGGGAAAAGGGATGTGTGGTCTGCCCCGCTGCCCCGTGATGGAGCGGTTTCATGCCTCCGTCCGGATGAAACCCTCCGACTCCTATATGGGCGGAGCGCCGTCGGTCTTTGTCGGGACTCACGGCTACCCGAAGATGGCTGGCGGCCCGCTTCTCATCGGCGAGAGTGACAATCCGGAGGTCTGGGTAAAGAAGGCATACACCATTGATGATATCGTCGGTCTCCGGTCACGGACTATCCGGGGGAATACGGCTGCCGCATCCCGTGGGGCGGATGCGATGCAGGAGATAGCCTTGTCCACAGTGCCGCTCGATGTGGAGGTTGCCTTCACCCGTCCCATTGCATTTGATCTCCGGTTTGATGGGACGATTGCCCCGGTCGGACTCTCCGGAGATATGAGTAAAATAGATGTACTGGACAATGCCAAAACACCCCGCCCGGTTGAACGTGCAGTGGGTGACACCGACCTGAAGGCGGCCGATGCTGTGTGGAGCCTCTATCAGGACGGAATTGCGGTGCATCAGGTCTCCCAGCTCTTAAGTGCCGGTCTTCTTGGGCAGCAGCGGAAAGTGGTTCCGACACGGTGGAGCATCACCGCAGTTGATGACATACTGGGAAAGGCGGGCAGGGCAGTGGTATCCCGCAACACCGCACTGGACGAGGTGCTCGTCTTTACGGCCACCCTGCACGGAAACACTATTGTCTGCATCCTCACTCCCGGGGATTTCCGTTTTGAGATGATCGAACACTGGCAGGCAGAAAGCATGTGGGGCGGTGCGGGGGGGGCCATCATGACAGACGGAGAGGGCCGCAAGAGAAAATCGGGGTACTCTCCCATTGCAGGTGCCTACTACTCCGCACGTCTTGCCGTTCTCGACTATCTTTGCACCACCGGCAGATCAGCACGGGCCATCGTTATCCGGAGCGTCGCCAATTCATATTGGGCACCCCTTGGCACCTGGGTCATCCGTGAGGCAGCACGACAGGCAATGGCACAACCACCGGTCTCCTTTGAAGACCTCGCCGGGGCACAGGGATATGCCACCGCACTTCTGGGCACTGACGTCTGGGTTCGTCACAGTACCCTCCTCCGGGAAATTTCCACACAAAAAACGGTCTTTGATTTCTGCTGAATAAACCGGGATAATTATATGCCTCTAGTCTGAAGCATTATTTATATGAAATTTAGGCTGGCTGCACCACTATGTTCCGGACTATTGGCAGCGCTGGCTGTGCCCGTCCAGGCAACAGATATACACCATGTCTATGACGGCCTCAGTACAAACCAGTACCTTCAGATCGTAATTGCAACGGTCATCATGGTAGCAGTCTTCATTGGCATCTTCTACCTCATCGGCAAGAGACATTCACAACGGACAAACGTGAACCCTTTCACCAGACTTCTGGGCATGTTCCTTGCCATTCTCTACCTTGTTGTCGGGACAATTCTTTTGGTAATTGATTTCATTGTGCTCATTGAGCCATATGTGGAGATATATGCATTCGCCTATATTGTCCAGTTATTCCAGTATTACTTCCCTGATTTCGTCTTTGGAATTATCATGGTCAGTGCAGCAGGTCTCCTGCTGTATCTGGTTGGTTTTTACATCATGATCTATATGTGGGAATCGAAAACAATGGGGAAAAGCACTGAAAAATACCGAATTCAGGTTTCTTCTGAATTAGATCCGGATGTGAGTAAAGGGAACATTGCATACTTCAAACTTGCATACCGTGTCATTTCCTGGGACACAGGGGAGCCAATTCCTGATGAAAAAATCCGTCTGGAAACAAAAGAAGGCACGCTGATGATGATTAAATACACTGATTCTGCGGGAGAGGTGGACTTCGGCAAACTCCGTGGCAGGGACGGAGACTACTTTGCCTATGCTGAAGGCGACCGGGAACGGCAGGAATACCGGTTCGTCCCCCTCACCTAACCGACTGAGCCGCAAACCGTTCTTCAATCAACCGGAGGGATTCAATCTCCTCCGGGCTTTTATCATCCCGCAGACGGATAAAACGGGGGAACCGGAGCGCAAACCCACCGATGTAAGTCGGGCTTTGCTGAATTTCTGCGTACCCCACTTCTACCACTATCTCTGGTTCAACGTGGACTGTCTTTCCATCTTCAGATATGATGATCCCGGAGAGGGCGGTATACATCTCCTGCAACGCCTCATCCGAAAATCCGGTCGCCACCTTGGAGAGCGGGATAAATGTTCCATCTTCATCAAGGCAGGAAAGAAGGAACGAACCAAATAAATGGGCCCGTTTCCCCTCCCCCCATTCTGCGGCGGTGATCACCAGATCGATGGTGTCCACCGCTGGTTTGATCTTTACCCAGAATTTGCCACGGACGCCCGGTGTATAGGGGGAGTAGATGTCTTTTACCATGATACCCTCATGTCCGTCATCGAGGGCGGTGCGGTAGAGGAGGTCAATCTCTTCTTCATCGCCACTCACCAGCTGGGGTGCCACAAATTCCTCTGAAACCGCCGCTTCAAGGCGCTTTCTGCGCTCTGTGAGGGTGAAATCAATGAGCGTTTCGCCATCTATCCAGACAATATCAAAGATGTTGGGGACAAGCGCAATCTGTTCAATGTGAGAGGCAATGTCATGTTTGCGCCGGAATCGCCTGAGCACATGCTGGAAAGGCAGGGGGTGGCCATCGCGCACAGCGATCACCTCGCCATCAAGGATGATGTCATGCGTGGTGGCTGCATCAAGCATCTCTACCACGTCAGGGATGGCGTGAGTCACCTCCTCGAGTTTTCGGGAGTACATCCGGCAGATACCGCCTGCCTTATGAAACTGAAACCGGGTCCCGTCATATTTGTACTCTGCTGCAAGCACGCCAGCATCGTTGAGCATCTCTGTTACCGTGCCCTGTTTTGCAAGCATCATCTTGACTGGTCTGAACGGCTCAATATGGACTGCATAGAGTGCATCCTCACCCCTGTGTGCGATGAGGGCCACCTCCCCGAGATCATTTGACGCCTGATAAGCATGTTCCACAGCAGCAGGGCTGACTGAAAAAGCGCCTGCGATAGCATCCCGCATCGTACCTTCACCGATACCGATCCTGAGTTCTCCGAGGAGCAGGCGGGCCAGATACCGGCCTTCAAGGGGTGAAGCGTTGCCAAAGAGGCGGCGCAGCACCCGGTCTTTTTCCTTCTGTGACCTGTTTCCGCTGGTTGTGGCGAGAATCGTGAAATCATTGGCGATATCAGCGAGTGTCAGGGACTCGGAAAAAAAGGACATCTGCTCTTTTTTCGCGAGCAGGGACTCAACTGCCCTGCCGGGGTCTCCGCTACGGTTGACAGTGCTGACGACCGTTCCGCGATCCCTCCCCACCACATAGGCTACCGCGTCATAGACACTGTTTGGGCCGATGCCGATCTTCTCCTGACTCCAGTCGGGGAAGGGTCGCCCCATCAGGTAACGAATAAAAAGCGAAAGATCTGCCTCATCCAGAGACGAAAGGGCATCCCGGACGATGGCGGTCATATCCAGTCTGCCGGGGGTATTTTCAAGCGTCTCACATATACGGGAAAATTCAAGAAAATCCATTTTCATATCACACCTCAATGGTCCGGGTTAGCGTATGCTGGAGACCTACTTCCAGTTCTATATCATTCGAGAAGAGTCCGAGAGTCTCCCGGGTGGTTGCAAGCGCCTTCTCTGGAGTATTGTTCTCTTCAGACAGGTGGGCAAGCACGGCGACAGAGAGGTCAGAGCAGAGGTCACTCAACACATTGGACGCCGCCCGGTTTGAGAGGTGCCCCCGGTTTTTGTCTGCAATTCGCTGTTTTAAGAAGGCAGGGTACGGCCCGTTGTCAAGCATCACCGGGCAGTGGTTGCTCTCAAGGACAAGCACATCACACCGGGAAAGAAATTCCATCATCGCGGAGGTCACCATCCCGGTATCAGTGCAGACACCTACGGTCACCTCTCCGTCTGATATACAAAATCCGGTTGGGTCTGATGCATCATGGCAGGTGGAGAACGGGGTCACTGAGAACGTACTGGTGACAAACGTTTCTTTCGGCACTATTCGGTGCAGGGCGGATGTTCCCGAACACTTCAGCGTCTCCTTTATACCGGCAAGCGTACCTCCGGTGCCGAAGACGGGCATCGGACACTGGCGGGTCAGAACATCAATGCCCCGGATATGGTCAGAGTGCTCATGGGTGATGCACAGTCCTTCCACCCGGGAGATGTCGCCCCCGCAGGCCGCAACAGATGATTGGATGCGGCGGCTGCTGATACCTGCATCCACCAGAAGGGCACCTCCGTTTCCTTCGATATAGATGCTGTTTCCTTTGCTGCCACTTGCAAGGACGGTTACCTTCATTGTCACTATGTTGTCTTTCGCAGATGGTAAAAGTCACCTATCTCCCCCATATCCCGAGGGGGGTACACCACATCGATAAGACCTCCTGGTCAGCCGCAGAAATGCCAATTCAGAGGAACAGGCCCCAAGGTAATGATATCGCCCGGTATCGCACGGGGCAGACATTAAATGGCAAAAAAATCCGATGCCTGACGTTTGTAGGCGTCGGAAAAAAAGACGGGAAAGAAGGCAGACTGACCTAATCTGCCGTGATCAACGTGCCAGGGTTTTCCCCTTTGAGAGCACGTTCGAGAGTGCCACGTTTATGACCATTGATGATCCGAACTTCCCGAATATTTTTCGCATTAACGATGAGTTCGACGACTTTACGCTCCAGAACCATATCGTCCATCTCAAGAGCGAGCAGCTCTTCTGCCGTGATTTTTGTGATGAGCTCTGCATCCGGGTTGACAAACGGATTTTCCGTAAAGAGTCCGTCAACATTTTTCAGCAGAGTGCAGGTCTTTGCTCCGATGACCTCTGCTCCAAGGAATGCACCGGTATCAGTCCGGTGCTGCGGGATGAAAGAACCCGGCGAGGGTTCTTCGAAGTAGCTATATGGCGGCGTCCCTGCCATCACCGGCAGCAGACCCATCTTCATCAGCATTGGAATCTCCATGATATCATCGACTTCGACCCGGATGCCTCCGTCCTGTGCAAGTAATGCCGCAACCATCTTTGCATTCTGCGTGCTCACGTCACCAGAGAGCTCTGCAAGAATCCCGGTCGGCATCCCAAGGTCAATGCCTATGTCCATCACATGACGGACACGGACACCGCCGCCTACCACGACAAGGATCTCATATTGGTCTTTTAACTGGCGAATTTCGTCAAGCAGGGGAAAAAGGGTTGTGGAACCAAAGTCAACTGTTCCATGTCCGCCTATTTTAATCACGTTCAGATCAGGTGCAATCCGAATTGTTCGTTCCTGATGCCCACCATACTCAAGAGATCTTCGTCCCAGTGTCTCTCCCTGGAATTTATTTTTTATTTCCCGTCGTTTTTTCATAAAATCACTACCAGAGATTTATTTTATATCAGTAAAAGTTTCCTGTTTTCGTCTACTCACCGTTCAGCACCAAACAACCCGGAAATTTCCTCAGGCATTCATTACCTCAGTGGAAATTTATATATATGATAAAGAAGCATGTAAGGGTATATCAGCTGGTATAGCAATTGTTAACCGGCTGTTGGATGTGAACGAAATGAATATCTATGTACGTGAACGCACAAAAGTCGGTGAAGGCGTCCGCCAGCCGCAGTTTAAGGTCGTCGCCACCAGTGGCGATGGAACAGCAAAGATCTCATTCCGTGCAAAACACCTGCGCAGATCTGAACTTGAGCAGATTGCAGAGGATACCGGTGCAGCACTGGTTTACCTGAAGTCCGCCCGGGGTAGCGGTGCCGGCGGCAACAAAGAATAAATACTACACTACCTATTTTTAGCTGTCCACAAAGGCTAAGAGGGGAACAACATGAAAATATACGTACGTCCGCGACAGAAAGTCGGAGAAGGTGTGCACCAGCCAATGTTCAGGGTTGTTGCGGTTACAGGGAAGGGTGAAGAGAAGCTGAAAATGGAAGCCAGCCATTTCCGAAAAAAGGAGCTGGAGATGATCGCTGCTGATGTCGGTGCAGAGATTGTGATGCTCGAGCCGGCCGCGACAGAATCCGGAAAAGACAGAACCTAACCATCACCCTTTTTTCTTTTCCTGCCCAATACCGCATACTAATATGGCATCACTTGACATTCCGGCACTCTTCCGCGCAGCAGCTGAGATCCTTATCCGGGAAGATCGGCGTATTTCTGTCGAATATTCAGCAGGAGAGGCAAGGATACGCTTTCCCACCACCCGTCGTCTTGCCCGGTATCTTAATGTCCCTCATTATTATGTTCTTCCGGTGTTCAGCATGATGGAGGAGAAACACCTGATCAGACGGGAAGAACGGGTCGGCATCTCAACAACTGGTGCTGGCACCATGCTTTTCCTTGACGTCATCCAGGAATCAATGCCGGGTGAAGCAGTTACCCTTTTAGGTGAGGGAACGATCACTGCACTGGTAGCACTGCATCCTTCGGTGTCTTTTGGGCCATGAATGCAGAACTATATCCCCCCGGTTGTGGCTAAAAAAGAACGCAATACCTATCATACCAAAAAATAATATCGTTATTGGCTAGGAATAACTCTGAGGCGGAGAAGCTATGGACCTTCTGACAGATCACCCGTATACCAAAGACGATCTTCCAAAACCCGCCTTTACCCTTCGGGAGGCTGCGGGCTCAGTGGGCGACTTTGGCACCATTCTCCCGATTGTATTTGGGGTAGCCCTCGTGTCAGACATGAATATCAGCCATATTCTCTTTTTTTTCGCCGTCTGGTTTATCATTTCCGGGTACTACTACCGCCTGCCAGTGCCTATTGAGCCAATGAAGGCCATCGGAGCAGTGGTGATCGCCGGTTCACTTACGCATGACATCATCGCTGCGTCCGGTATTATCGTCGGTATCTTTTTTCTTTTGGCAGGCCTGATGCGGTGGATGGGGGCGCTGAAGAAATATATCCCTCGAAATGTCATCCGGGGGGTTCAGGCGGCCCTTGCGCTCCTGCTCCTCCGTTCAGCCTTTGGATTTGCAGCGGGGGACATCATGCCCTTCGCTGTGGCCACGCTTGTCATCGGGCTCTTCTGGGTCGGCGCGAAGTACACCCGGGTACCGGATATCTCTGCACTCATTGTGGTCTTTGGGGGCGTGACCGCAGGAATTCTCATCTCCGGGATGCCGGAGTTTGTTCTGCCGTCCCTTCCAACCCTCTTTCTGCCCTCACCGGAGGTATTTGTGCCGGCCTTTACTGATCTTTTCCTCCCACAGGTGCCGCTCACCATCACCAATGCCATTCTGGCCACCTCGCTTCTGACCATTGATCTCTTCCGCCATGAGATCAAGCCGGATCGGCTCTCTGCAACCATCGGAGTGATGAATCTGGTTTCGGTCCCATTCGGTGGATTTCCCATGTGCCACGGTGCAGGCGGCATGGCAGGCCAGTACCGTTTCGGCGCACGCACCGGCGGGGCAAATATCATCGCAGGCATCATCATGCTCGCGTTTGCCATCTTCTTTGCCTCAGCCGGTGTGCTTTCTATCATGCCCACTGGCATATTTGGCGCTCTCCTTCTGTTTGTGGCAATCGAGCTGGGGATTCATGCAACCAAAACCGACTCTCTTGTGGTGACCGGCACCATGGCAGTGGTGTCCCTTGCAGGCACTATCACGGCTGCATTCATTGTCGGCATGATTCTTGCATGGGCACGTATCTGGTACCGAAAACGCAAAGGGTATGAAATAGACGCCTGAGGATAGCATTGTTGCGAAAAACGTTTGGATAATAACAGGGGATAAAGCGTTCCGCCACGCGGGTGCAGTATGTCAGATGCGACCGCTACGACGGAAGATCCCCGCCCGGGGACATCGTGCCGGAGCGTGTGTGCCAGGTTATGCGAAGAAAATAGGATTCTGCCTGAACATACCGAACCGCCAGGGCCATTCACAGCCTTGTGGAAGCATAGTGCTACTGGAGTCCTGCCCACAGAGAGCAGGGCAAAAAGGGTCGGACTGTGAAACACGGCCACTGGTAGTAATCCCTGTCCCTGAGACTGGTTCTGCTCCCGTTTGGGAGGGTTTGATGAATTTACCGTGATTGTAAGGTTCAGGGGATCACAGGTTCGTGCAGGGCGGAAGGGAGAGGAAGACGACCCGACAAACAACCCGTCAGAGTGATGAAACACACTGAAATGAGATTTGGGCGAGAATTCCGTTAACGGTCTCATTTGTCCGGTGTCTGCAGGAGGTACAAAAGAACATGAGGTGTGGTTCGATGTCGTTGTACCTGCCAAACGAAGTCCCTTCCGCAGGGTCTTCGGCATCCGGTTCAGATATCCTCACAAAGCATCGGGTTTTTCTGAATATATGTCTTTACATTTGCCATAATGTTAATCAATTGTATTTATCACGATCGCATCGTTTCGCTGGATATCCTCTAGAAAGGAACACCAATCAGACGTACCATTATGCCGTTTTGAAACGAACGCATCTCCATATGTTGAAACCGTTGCAGGTCGAGAGCTGGGTGCAGTCCCGCCGGTCTGACCTTGATGATGTACGGGAGCCTGTTGAGGCAATCATACGACAGGTTCGGGAAGGAAAGGACAGCGCTCTGCGTGAACTGACTGCCCGATTTGACGGTATTGAAATAGATGATTTTCGTGTCACCGAAGAAGAGATAGGGGAGGCATACGATGATGTCTCTCCCGAAATTGTTGCACGGCTCATCGAGGCGGAAGCGCGGATCACGCAGTTCCATGAACTCCAGAAGCGCACCGGCATGTGGTTGCAGGAGATAGAGCCCGGCATCACCCTCGGGGTAAAGACGACGGCGCTTTCCCGTATCGGCGCCTATGTGCCCGGCGGGCGGGCCGCATACCCCTCCACCGCTTTGATGACCGCGGTGCCCGCACGGGTGGCCGGTGTCAAAGAGATCTGCTGCTGCACACCGCCGCCCATCCATCCTCTGACGCTGGTGGCCCTCGATATCGCCGGTGTTACTGAAATATATCGCCTCGGCGGGGCGCAGGCAATCGCTGCAATGGCCCTCGGGACCGAGACCGTACGGCCGGTTCAGAAGATTGTCGGGCCGGGGAACATCTTTGTGACCGCGGCAAAGATGCTTTTGCGTGACCATGCAGAGATTGACTTTCCGGCAGGTCCCTCTGAGATCGGCATCATCGCAGACAGCACTGCGATTCCCGAATATATCGCGGCAGACATCATGGCACAGGCGGAGCATGACCCGAAAGCCGCCTGTGTCCTTGTGACAACCGACCGTGCCATTGCCGAGGCGACATCAGCGGAAGTGGCCCGGATGTTTAAAGAGAGTCCAAGAAAAGAGATCATCGAAAAGGCACTGGCAAACTCCGGATACATCATTGCAGAGACACTGGGCGAGGCCGTTAACCTGATGAATGAGATTGCACCCGAACATCTCTCCATTCAGGTGGCAGACACCTTTGCTGTGCTCTCAAAAATTGAGAATGCAGGTTCCATCTTTGCCGGTCCCTTTTCCGCGGTTGCCTGCGGAGACTATGCCTCCGGCACCAACCACGTTCTTCCGACAGCGGGATATGCCCGGATGTATTCGGGCCTTAATGTGGAGCATTTCTGCAAGACTTCGACCATTCAGATTATCGATCGTGAGGGGCTTGAGGCCATTGGGGATATTGTTGAGATCCTTGCAGATGCAGAAGGGCTCCATGCCCATGCAGAGTCGGTGCGGGTTCGGCGAAAATAAGAATCCTGAAAATACCCATTTTTGA
>CAZBYH010000025.1:0-14101 GCA_964496155.1 uncultured Methanoculleus sp. | reverse complement strand
ATTTGGCCTTGCATTTTTAGACATCACCACCGGTGAATTTTTTGTTACTACATGCAAGGCAGACGACGGAGGTAACGGTCTTCTCTCAGCTGTGGATCGTGCGGGCCCGCGGGAATGCCTTCTCTCTCAATCACTGTCTCCCCGGGTACAGGCGCTTCTTGAGGGAAGAGGAATTGCTATCACCCCCTGCGGGGCAGAATATTTTGATCCAACCGTTGCACGTGCACAGTTAATCCGCCAGTTTGGCGTGTCAACGCTTGAGGGATTTGGCTGCAATGATATGGATGAAGCGGTGGCAGCAGCCGGGGCCTGTCTGCGATATGCGACAGAGACACAGAAATCTGACCTTGACCACATTCGCACACTCTCTACCCGACTTCCTGAACGTGGCATGGTGCTTGACGCAATCACCATGCGGAATCTCGAACTTACCCGGAACATTCGTGATGGCGGGACGGATCATACTCTCATTTCCGTTCTTGACCGCACAAAGACGGCCATGGGCGGTCGCCTGCTCCGCACGTTTATCATTAGTCCTCTTACCCATGAAACGGAGATTCAGGCACGTCTGGATGCCGTTGAGTACTGTCTGAATGAACCGCTCCGACGTGAAATAATCCGGGATCTCCTCCATCGGTTTTCTGATATTGAACGCATTGCCGGCAGGATTGCCTATGGGAATGTCGGGCCACGGGACCTCATCTCCCTTCGCGAATCTCTGGAGCGGCTTCCGGGCATCCGGGATGTGCTCTCCCCCTCTGACAGCACGATTCCGTCCCTTCTCTCAGAAATACTGAATGATCTCAGGGATCACGCAGATCAGGTATCCCTGATTCAGACTGCAATCGTTGACGAACCGCCCATACTTGCACGAACTGGTGGGGTAATACGAAAAGGATTTAGCAGTGAACTGGATGAAATCCGGGATATCAGCCGCACGGGTAAAGACTGGATCGCCGCATTCCAGCAACAAGAGCGGGACAGGAGTGGAATTAAATCCCTGAAGATTGGCTACAACAAAATATTTGGCTATTATATCGAGGTGACAAATGCCAATCTCTCCCTTGTCCCGCCAGAGTATCTCAGAAAGCAGACCATGGCGAATGGTGAACGTTTCACCCTTCCCGAGCTCCAGGTGATGGAACAGAAGATTGCCCATGCACAGGAGCGCCAGAGTGCCCTTGAAGAAGAACTCTATGCAGATGTCATTTCCCGTCTGCGTGAATCGGTAACCGCCATACAGACAACGTCACAGGCAATAGCCCATCTTGACCTCTTTGCTGCCCTTGCTGATGCTGCCGCTGAAAACGGGTATATACGGCCGATTATTGAAAATTCCGGACGCCTGCTTATCACCGATGGCCGTCATCCGGTTGTCGAAGAGAGCCTTTCATCGGTCGGCTTCGTCCCGAATGATGCGGAACTGGATAGCGGAGGAAATCAGATCATCATCATCACGGGTGCCAATATGGCTGGGAAATCCACGTATATGCGGGAAGTCGCACTCATCTGCATTATGGCACAGATGGGAAGTTTTGTGCCGGCGGACCGGGCTGTTGTCGGTATCATAGACCGGGTGTTCACCCGTGTCGGTGCATTTGATGATCTTGCAAGCGGACAGTCGACATTTATGGTGGAGATGGTGGAGCTTGCCAATATTCTTAATAATGTGACCGAAAAAAGCCTCGTTATTCTTGATGAAATAGGTAGAGGCACATCAACCCTTGACGGCTATTCCATTGCACGTGCTGTTCTTGAATTCCTCCATGGCACCGGGAAACGGGGACCACGTACTCTCTTTGCAACCCATTTCCATGAGATCGTTGAGGTTGAAGCCGATCTGAAACGAGTGAAGAACTATCATTTTGCGGTGAAAGATACCGGAACTGATGTGGTTTTCTTAAGAAAACTGATACCGGGTGCAACGGATCGAAGTTATGGTATTCATGTGGCACGCCTCGCAGGCATTCCTGCAAAAGTCATACAGAGAGCCGGAGAAGTGCTTGAAACAGAACGGTGCCGGACACCGATGACGGAAGGAAGGCGTGCTCCGCGGTATACCCAGATGCTGTTGATGGATGCGCCGGGGGGAGGCGCTGTCTCAGAAAGCCCGGCTGTCATCGAACTGAGAAACCTCGACCCCGATTCACTGTCCCCGCGTGAGGCGCTTGCAAAGATCTATGAACTCAAGAAGAAGATGTAACTGGATTTATGGCGATGCCTGAAAACAAAGATGCAGACGTGATCCGCCTTTTAGATGATGAGACCGTCAACACGATAGCTGCCGGTGAAGTGATTGAACGACCCGCATCTGTGGTGAAAGAACTGGTGGAAAATGCGGTGGATGCCGGTGCGGATATGATAAAGGTGGAGATCACCACCGATACGCAGTATGTTACTTCGGTTCAGGTATCTGATACCGGGTGTGGCATGCATGCATCCGATGCACGGATGTCCTTTGTCCGTCATGCAACGAGTAAGATCCGTGGCCCTGATGACCTCTCCCGTATTCATACGATGGGATTTCGGGGTGAGGCACTGGCAAGTATTGCTGCGGTATCCCGGGTGACTCTCGTGACACGAACAGAAGGCAGTGATGTCGGCACAGAAATTGTCATTGAAGGCGGAGAGGTACTCTCAGTGTCTGATGTTTCAGCCCCGCAGGGAACAACGGTGCGGGTTGACAATATTTTTTACAACACTCCTGCCCGCCGTAAATTCCTGAAGTCCCGTCAGACCGAACTGTTTCACATCTACCGTGCGGTGGAAGCAGAAGCCTTTGCTCACCCGGAATCTGCCTTCCGCCTGAGAGTTAACGGAAAAGAGAAACTCAGAACCCAGCGCACGACGGCCATGACCGAGACCATTACACAGGTGTTCGGAACCGATCTATCCACACGGATAATTCCTGTAAGTGCTGGAACGCCGGTAATGAGAGTGGATGGCGCCGTTGCCCGCCCGGAGGACTGTCGTCCGAATGCAGGTGAAATCCATCTTTGTGTGAACGGGCGTCCGGTCTCCTCACCCCAGATTACCCGGGCAATTCGTGCAGGGTATGGCACACTCATTGCAAAGGGCAGGTTTCCCATGGCCTATCTGAATATCAGAATAGATACGTCTCTTGTCGATGTGAATGTGCATCCTGCCAAACGGGAGATTCGTTTGAATCGGGAAAAAGATATCATGAGTGGTATTACTGAGGCAATCAGAGACACGCTTCAGGCAACGGATCTGACCCACGGCGGCGCTCCTGCAAGCGTACCCCATTACCCTGCATCAGTGCAGGCATCGGTGTATAGCCATATCCCGAAAGAAAGTCAGGAGATTTCTGAGTCAATTCCCCGGGTCATGAACAGTTCTTCCACACCTGCACCATCAGAGGGGTTTCACATCCGGTATGCGACCACCGATAAACAACTTCGTCTCACGGGGCATATGGACGAGGAAGTCGGGGTGAACCTTCTGCCCCCGATGCGCATAATCGGGCAGGTGGCAGACCTCTATATTTTGGCAGCGTCGCGCGAGAATGACGAACTGTACATCATCGATCAGCATGCTGCCCATGAGCGCATCCTCTATGACCAGTTATGCCAGCGGAAGGAGTCCGGTGTTCAGAGGCAGGAATTGCTTGTGCCCCTGGTTGTTGAACTGAATGCCGCCGAAAAACTGGCTATCTCAGCAAATATTGACATCCTCCTGGAACTGGGTTTTATCGTTGATGAATTCGGGCCGGATGCATTTGCCATACGGGCAGTACCGATGGTTCTGGGGAAACGACTGGGAACGGAGATGATCCATGATATTGTCTCAGACCTGGTTATCGAAAGCCGGAAAACAGTGGATGAACGATCTGATCGCATCATTGCAACCATTGCATGTCGGGGGGCTATCAAGGGCGGTAGTCCCCTGACACAGGAGCAGATGGAACGCCTCATTCTTCAGTTGTCCCACACCAGTGAACCCTATACATGTCCGCATGGACGTCCGGTAATTCTCTCTTATTCTGAAAAGGAAATGGATCGGATGTTTCACCGGACATGAGTGTCCGGCACCGTTGTCTCTGAGGACTTCTCCTCTCTTTTTTAATGTCCTTCAATCACTGAAGACTACAGAGATCATGAGTAATTCGGAAGACGACCAGGTGTTCTCCTTCTGTTGTATCCTCCCCGACAATACATGACAGAAATCCATGATCTGCAAAGAGCTCACGTGTTTCCTGAATGCCGGTCAGAGATGAAACCAGAAGCAGCACACGTCCGTACTGGTGAAGAATACGATGTAGTCCGGATGCAAATTCACGGATGACCGTTCTGCCGTCCGGGCCTCCGTCAAGTGCATACTCCAGCCAGTCGTCCATCCGTTCATTCTCTGCTGTCGGAAGATAAGGCGGGTTGAACAGTATCAGGTCAAACGGTCCTTTCAGTCCGTCATAGAGATTTGTACGAATGACTTCCACACCCATGGTGTGGGCCATCCTGCAGGCATGGGGGTTCACATCGGTTGCAACACACCTTACGACGCGCTCACCACATGCCTGTGCAATGATACCGCTTCCGGTTCCCACTTCCAGAACGGTGTCACCGTCCCGGATCTCCTTTGCAACCGCTGACAGAAGCAGATACGTGTCCTGTTCCGGTTGGTATACCTGTTCATGAAATTCCGGTGTTTTTGGGTTCATTCCTGAGCTCTCTTTCACATGCATTGTCTCTTCCCGGATATGGGTGTTTTCTCCGGACGTTCCATGACAGTTAAACGTGAGGAGATACTATATTATATTAGCGTATGGATATCATCGTTGGCAAGGCAAACGGGCGTGATTTTAGCATTAGTGCTCAGGAACTGGTCACGGGAAGAACCTGCATCATCGCCCAGTCAGGAGCCGGAAAAAGCTGGACGATTGCGGTTCTTTGTGAACAGCTCTGCCGTTACCATATCGGATTCTGCCTCATTGATACCGAAGGAGAATATTTCTCGTTAAAAGACGGGTTTGATCTCACCTGGATCGGGGCAGATGATGAATGCGACTATGACATTGAGCGAATTGATAACCTAAAGGAGATTCTTCGCGATTCAATCAGTTCAGGTGTTCCGGTTATTTATGATGTGTCCGAGGTGGAGATGACCGAAAAAGTATCCCGCCTGGCTGATATTCTCTATGATCTTGCAACGGAAGAACGCAAACCATACCTTCTGATCATTGAGGAAGCAGATAAGTTCATTCCCCAAAGCCGTGACTCCATTAAAAAGATTGAGGAAATTTCACGAAGAGGGAGAAAACGTGGACTTGGTCTGATGGTGGCGACTCAGCGGCCCGCGATTGTCACGAAAAACGTGCTCTCACAGTGCAACAATCAGATCATCGGAAAACTTTCAATTGAAAATGACCTGAAGGCAGTGGACCTCTTCTTTGGCTCCAAACGTGAAGTCGAGGAGTTGTCATCCCTGAATCCCGGTGATTTCTATGTGATGGGGGGTCTTACCCGTGAGAAGACACGGATGAGGTTTGGGAAGCGGGAGACGAAACATCGTGGACTCACTCCAATTCTTGCACCACGAACTCCTGATCCGGTGCAGGATGATGGCGACGATGTGAATGCAGTAACCCATGATACGATGCTGGTGGATGCAGCAAAGGATCTGGTGGCACCGGACGATGAGATTACCTCTCTTTTCGATGAACCTGAATTTTCACCGCCGTGCCTTATCTCTGAACCCCGGGAAACAAAACCAACTCCAAAGCCAAAACCCAAACCGAAGTCAGGCCCCCGTGTCCGCACAAAGAAAACACCCTCCCCTCTTGAAGAACGCGCACTTCCTGTCAAAATCGAAAGGGATAAAGCCCTCAATATCGCGGGAGGGACGATGAAGAAGAAAGGCCTTTTTTTCGGAACAAATGAACGTCTGATATCAGCCGAACTGGTGTACTGGCCGCTCTGTCTGATCCAGGTGCGCTACATCAGTGGCAAAATCCGAAAAACCACACAGGAAACCTCGTTTATCATTGATGCGACCAAAGGGTGGTGCACCGATCTCTTTGAAGGCTTGCGGTTCCGTGCCTGTTTCAGTGATTACGTCGGCCTCTCGGAGGATGCAATCCGCATACTGGATGCATTCTCCACATCAGGTGAGACAGCAGCAGAGATAGAGGCACACACCCGTCTTTCCCCTGAGGTGGTTAAAGATGCGATAGCTGAACTCAGCACAAAAAAACTCATTACGGAAAGTGAGATGGCAGCGGGACGGGAGGTATGGGTGCCGCTTGTCCGTCAGGGAATGCCGCGTCTGGGTACAGGGACGGTCAAACTTCCGGCGGCACTGGAAACACTGGATGGGGGCACCGTCCTTGAACGGATTGTCCATGAACAAGACATTCGCACCATCCTGAAAGTAACAGAGCCAACCGCTGAGATCATTTCATGCCTGTTGTTTTCCTGTCCGGTGTATGAAGTGAAGGTCGCATCACCCACTGTTGAGAAAACAATTTATATTGACGGTTTTGTGGGAAAAAGAGTGCTTGTGGCACGTTGAAGAATGGGTATCAGTTTTTTAAGAAAAACCCGCATTTGCAATTTTAGCGAAATCACTCAGCAGGATCTCTTCCGGCCTTTTTGCAAGAATAACGTCTGGAATATTCTGTTCAATTGCTGCCACGCGTTCTTTTCCGATAATGCCAACTGACGTCCGCAACGCCTTGCGTATCGTTTTTCTGCGGTGAGAAAAGAGTTCACGAACCACAAGCGCGTAAAACTGATGGTCGTCGATTGGATGGGGCGGATTTCGCGGAATGATGCGTATGACCCAGGACTGGACAGCAGGTGGCGGGGAGAATGACTTTGCTGAAAGCTGCATAATTGGTTTTGCCTTTGCATACGTCTGAACCATAATAGAAAGCCTGCCCACACCAGGGGTACCGGGAGGAGCAATCATTCGCTGACCGAATTCTTTCTGGTACATCAGGATGGCCTCCTCAAATCCTGCCTCAAGGAGTCTGAAGGTAATCTTTGAAGAGGCAGAATACGGGAGATTTGAGACTGATATATCAAATGGCGGATAATCACACTTCACTGCATTCCCATGAATGAGGGTAAGTTTGCCTGACCGTATCTCACGATGAAAACGGTTGTTCAGGTATTCAATCAATCCTGCATCAAGTTCAATTGCCGTTACAATGGCGTCATGATCCAGAAGTGCACGGGTAAGGGCCCCTTCTCCGGGCCCAATCTCCAGTACACGCTTCCCTGAAACATCCGCTGCGGAGGCAATCCGTTCAATTGCCTTTTTATCCGTTAAAAAATGTTGATCGCGAGGTGCTTTCATCGTGATGTAAAGATGCGGTATTTGATATCCGGATCTTCGATCTCTTCCAATACTCTCTTTACGATCATCTGTTCCGGGCGAGGTATCGCCTTGATTCGTTCACTGATATCAGAGAAACTTGAAAACGGACTTTTTTGCCGTTCGGTAAGTATTTCCTGCATTAGTTTCTTTCCAATGCCCGGCAGGAGATGGAGCATATGGAGTTTGATTGAGATCGGAACAGCAGTATTGTAGAATGCTACAAACCGCTGCTCATCCTCTTTGACGATACCATCGATTGCAAATGGCAGTTCAACTTTTGCAGTCTTGGTGAGATCTGCATACCCGATGCGACGTTTAACCCGCTCAATTTTGTCTCGTTCTTTACTGCCGATGTAGACTTCTTCATTTATTGAAATGTCTTCGACTTTCGGAACAAGCTCGAGAAGTTTGAACTGGTTTTTCCCAACAGCCTGAAGAATAGGTTCGCTCCTATATTGTTGCCTCCCGCCTGCCTCCACCCGTCCATGGGGAAGATACTCAATAACAACTGCATAGATTTCTTTCTTGTCAGATCGCATGGGGTATCCCTCAGTAATGGGTGATAACCAGTTCAATTATCTCATCTAGTTCTTCACCGGAGAGAGTAAACCGTTCCTTTGCATAGATAGCTCTGAGCTCATCCCTTGTTCGCGGCATAAGATTTGCTATGCGGTATGCAATGTCCGGTTTGATTTTTTCAAGTTTCATCAGACTCTCTACGAGTTTTCGTGCATTGTCTGGACTTGTTTTTGATAACTGGTTGGCATGTTCGATACTCCTGCGGAGTTCGTACGGAAGTTCACTGCCGGATTCAAGTCTGGATGCTTCTACTGCGAGAAGTGTTTCCTTTACTTCTGCCAATGTAATTCTCTCTTCATCGACAATTCCTTTAACATTCATGCCAATCCTGTATCCTTCCTGAAAATTATAGTTTTTGTGGTTTTAGGTGCTGGGGTTTTGAGATGACTGTTTTTAATTTATTTCCGTCATTTACCTCAAGAATCCATGCACGTCCACGTTTTCCGACAATAGTTCCCGTTTTTCCATGGAAGCGCCTGTGAGGCATGCCCTTCTGAATACTGGAATCAATGACGATATGAACTTTCGTACCTTCATCATATGACTGGATGATGGTTGTTACCGGTGCCATACCGCGGCGTCTGAGTGCTTTTTTGAATTTATCGCGAGTTTTTTTACGCGGACCATTGTGATGTGCCATAATTCTAATCCTCCTGGAATTTGTGTTCCTTTTCAGGAACAACGCCTTCGACCATAATAACGTCGAGTGCTGTTACCTTTGCGGGTGCCCCAATGCATTCAGTGAGGCTCGGAATTGTTCTCCCTTCATCTCCTGAGATAAGCTCTTTGATATAAAGGCCGGCGTCTCCGAGGACTTCAATTCTGTATTGGCCCTCCTCTACACCTCTCAGGGAGATGTCAACGACGTTTCGTTTTCGTTCCTTGTCAGCCCTTCGGTGAGCTACCCTCTGGGGGGTGCGCTGCGATATTAACGCCCCTTTTAAGAGAGACAGGGATAATTTGACGTCATCATCAGAGAAATCGCCTTCAACTTCTACCAGAATGCTGTATTTCTTATGTGCTTTTCCCGATTTAATTCTTTCCACCTCGCGCCGGTCACTGATATGATCCAGGACAACCGTCACCCGCCCGTCTGCGGTGGAATTAATTCTCTCTTCAAGTACAGAAAGGGGGATGCTGCGTTTCATTGGATGGACTATCTCAATGATAAAAGGCCTTCCGGTACCGATCATGCGGGCATCAATATCCTCTCTGCCCGCACCATGGAGAATCACGTCTTCAGCGCAGAAACATTCTG
This sequence comes from uncultured Methanoculleus sp., assembly GCA_964496155.1. Lineage (GTDB taxonomy): Archaea > Halobacteriota > Methanomicrobia > Methanomicrobiales > Methanomicrobiaceae > Methanogenium. Next base: position 4,926 of record CAZBYH010000025.1, on the reverse strand, counting down.
CTGTAGGCCGTCCGATGAGTTCTTCAACGGAATCTGCATACATTTTACCAGTAAAGTGACAGCGTTCGCAGCCTTCGCCGTGACATTCGCGACAGTGCCATCGTGTCTGGGGAATACCCCGTTCGTATTTCCAGTATCTTCCATAGATATAGATGGGATTGATCTCAAGTTCAACAGTGTTATCTGTCGGGCTGCAGACAGCAACCAGATCAGGCCGTTTGAAATCAACTTCAGAACCGCTTCTGGCAGAGAAGGCCTTGCCTACAACACGATTGAACTGTGCCTTCAGGGTTTCCGGTGAGGTAAGACCAAGGTCACTCCAGACCATCTCTTCGCTCTCTGCCATAATGGGGGGTACGCGGCAACCTACCAAAAGCGTTGAAAATTCAATGCCGGAAACACTCTCTTCTATTTTTTCTGCCCACGTCTCTGTTCCATCAAACATGTTTCCACAGATCCAGCAGGGTCTTGTCTCTTCCGTGTACGGCTGATCATCAACGAGCGCCAGTGCCGTACGCAATGCACGGCCCCGTTCTTCATTGGTAAGTCCAAATGATCGCTTCCCAAAGAATCTTCCGAGGCAGTGGTTGCATATGACTCCATATGCAAGTATTTCCCGTGTATCTTCGATTACTCCGATAGTTTCTCCCTCCTGTCCATTTCGTTAAGAACCACGGTGATGGTATGGTCGGCGTGAAGGATTGCCGGACCAACTGATATGCGCGGCAGATGTCCGGTGATTGCATTCTCACTCTCAGAGAAGTTCTGGTGGTCTGAGAGGAGATAGGCTGACGGAAGCTGCTGCAAATCCCTAATGTCGGTGCCGTTTTCATCAAGAAGAGCCGGACTGCATTCTGTGAGAAGTTTCTCAAGCCCTCCCCTACGGACATACACCCCGGGTGTTGATTCACGAAACTCTTCATCACAGGGTAATGCAAGGACCTTTTTGATGAGTGCTCCTGCACTGCGTTCATCCGGGCTGAGGTATCTGAGCCCGTCCCCTTTGAATAGCACCGTCTTTGGGGAGTCAGGTTCACCTAATAACACCAGATAACATTCCACATCACGCCTGAGGTCATGGGAAAGGAAAAATGATGAATTTACACAACGGCAAAGGACATCCATTCTTCCTGCTGCCCCCGGCATATCGTTGAGAGAAAAGTCTTTGTCTGTCCGCGCGAGATGGCCGATGATGATAAACTGTTTCATACTCGTTACATCCCGCCGAACTTCTTCATCATTCGCTGCATATTGAATTTCCCCTGTCCCCCACGCATGGTTTTCAGGGTTCGTTGCATTGTTTTGTAATATTTGATTAACTCACGCACTTCTTCAGGGGAGGTCCCGGAACCGGTTGATATCCGCTGAATTCGTGAACCGCTTATAACACCTGGATTGTCAAGTTCTTCGTTTGTCATCGAATCCATGATATATTTAAAGCGTTCCATCTTCACCGATGTTACATCAAAGGCATCCTGAGGGAGGTCGACATTTCCCAGCGGAAGCATATTCATGACCTGCTTTAAGGGCCCCATTTTTTTCAGGGCCTCAAGCTGTTTGTACATGTCACGAAGGGTAAACTTCCCTTTGAGCATCGCATTGACATCGACATCCTCGGGGGAAATTGCCTCTTCAGCACGTTCGATGAGTGCTTTGAGATCTCCCATGCCAAGCAGGCGGGATATGAATCCATTCGGATCAAACCGTTCAAGGTTCTCTACTGTTTCGCCGCTGCCGACGAATACAATGCCTGATCCGGTCTCTGCCACTGCAGAAAGAGCACCTCCGCCCTTTGCGGTGCCATCCATTTTTGTAATGATGACACCGTCAATGTCGATTGCCTCGTGGAATCGTTTTGCCTGTTCCCGTGCCTGCTGGCCCAGTGCAGCGTCTATGACAAGCCAGCGATGGGTGGCACGGGACAATTGATTGAGCGCAATAATCTCCTCAATCAATACATCCTCCAGTGCATGTCTGCCCTGAGTATCGATGATCAAAACTTCTGTACCGGCGAGCTCTTTCAAGCCGCGGGTAACAATGCCGACGGCATCGGTCTCGCCCATTTCTCCATAGCAGGGAACATTGACCTTCCGGCAGAGCGTGTTGAGCTGTTCATAGGCACCCGGCCGGAAAACATCAGCACAGATGACTCCCACACGAAGCCCTTTCCTCTGGAAAAAACGTGCAAGTTTGCCGGTTGTTGTCGTTTTTCCGCTTCCCTGGAGGCCGGCCATCAAAATGGTCTGAGGACCAAGTCGTACTTCGACCTCATCCCCCATCAGGCGAACAAGCTCTTCATATACAATTTTGAGTACATGTTCGCGTGCGCTCATTCCCTTAGGCGGTTCTTCATCAAGAGAACGTTTTTTGATGGTGTTGGTGAGCTCCATGACGAGCTTTACATTCACGTCTGACTGGATGAGCACCCGTTGCAGATCACGAACCAGTTCATCGACTGCTGCTCTGTCGATGACTGATTTTCCTGCAAGTTTCTTCATCGCATCCTTGAGACCCGTACCAAATCTGTCCAGCATTGTTATTCATCTCCGAGAAGGTAGCTCACCACGGCTTTTGGTTCGAATGGAATGATGTCAGTATATTCCTGACCAGTTCCAAGGAACATGATAGGACGGCCAATGGTGTGCGCAATGGAGATTGCTGCACCGCCCCGGGTGTCCATGTCAGCTTTTGTGAGTACAACAACATCTGTTCCCACAGCATTGTTAAATTCTTCTGCCCTGATAACAGCGTCATTTCCGGCAACAGCCTCGTCAACATAAGCGATAATATCAGGACTATAGACACGACGAATTTTTGCAAGCTGGTTCATCAGGTTTGCCCGGTTATGGAATCTTCCGGCAGTATCTGCAAGCACGACATCGATTCCATGAGCCTTGGCATATTGAACTGCATCGAAGAGGACAGCAGATGGATCTGCACCTTCCTGATGCCGGATGACTTTAACCCCGACACGATCGGCATGGGTCTGCATCTGTTCGTTTGCACCGGCTCTGAAGGTATCGCCCGAACCAATCACGACCGAATACCCCTGTGCTTTCAGGTAGGCTGCAACTTTTGCAATGGTTGTCGTTTTCCCTGCGCCGTTGACACCCGTAAAAAGGACTTTCACGGGATGTTCATGGGTATCAATGTAGGTGGTGAGCGAGAACCCCTCGCCCAGCACATCAAGGAGGGCATCTCTGAGAGAATGCATCACGAAATCGTCAATAGAAGAACCGATTTTTTTGGTGCTTCCGGTCAGGTCTTTTCTCATCTGTGCTGAGATTGCATCAACCGTCTGAAGTGCCACATCATTCTCGAGCAGTATAAGTTCAAGCTCCTGAAGCGGCCCCTCAATCTTATTCTCAGAGATATGAATCTCCTGATCTTTTATCAGGGAGCGGATTTTTGCAGAAAAAGCTACTTTTTCATTCGGGTGTTTTAATGTGTGTTCAGGTGCTGCTGGTTGAGATGGCTTGGCTGAACGTGAAGGCTTACCTGAAGGTAAAGGTTTTTTATCAGCTGTTACCACTTCAGGGGTTGTTTCAGGGGCGGGAGATACTATCCCTTTGTCCCCTGACACTTCTTCAATAATAGATTGTTCAATCTCACGGGAAAAGATCCCGCGGACCCCTTTTAACTTTGATTTCAGAGAATCAAACATGCCATATCAGCCCTGAATCCTTGGATCCATCTGGGCCTGGGCCTGTGCATATGCCGATTCCATTCTTTTGGCAACATCGCGTGCCTGATTCTGAACTTGGCCGATGGACTCAGCAATTTTTTTTGCAAGCGCTTCCATCTCTGTTATGCGCTCTTCGAGATAATCCACGGTTTCAGCGTTTGTCCGCTCAACGATCACATCTGCACCGATGTTTAAGAGCACCGCGTCCGTGTCAGGCACATGTACTCTCAGGCTTGCTCCGCCACCAATCTGGAGAAGTACTGTCGGTCCTTCCTGATCTACCAGAGTCTTCAGCGTTTCAACTGCAGTTGCAGTCTCCATCCGTCTGTTCTCAAGCATTTCAAGCTGCCGGGAGTATGCTTCAACCTGCTGCGTGAACTGTTCCAGATACTGTTCAAGCATCTGAAGTTCACGGGCATCACCATTCTCCATATTATTCACCATTCATCTGGGTAATTGTTTTAATAGTAATGTAATTTCGCTTCAGGTGGTGTTTGCTACCGATGGTTGCAAACGCCCACTCTTTAGCGATTTTCTCATTCGGTGCCGCAATTACTTTGCTAAATGGTTTCCATACGTCGCGTTCCCGGTATTTACCGGTAAGTTCAAAATTTAGGTCTGTCATTACCATCACTCCACAAATCCAAATACATCTTCAATTCTCGCAAGCTCGTAGCCGCTTGTTGCACTTCCGGCTACATAACCGAAATTGTTCGCAATCAGGCCAGTTCCGATGAGATTGGTTCCCATGTTTACGGTTCCGGTTCCGACGGGTAAGTCGGTGTACTCTTCGATTGTCTCAATCTCCTGATGGGAGGCCCTTGGAGGCAAAAGAATGCCGCGGGTGGTTGCAACTGCAGTCATTCCTACGGTAGGAATGCCACCTATTGGCATCATGAGAACCGGAACTTCAAGAAATGCTGCGATCTCCTCCGCAAAGCGTTCAGGCATATCCGGGTGAATCACCGCGAAATCATCATTTGCGAGAATAACATTTCCGGCAGCGTTCATACCACGTTCAAGAAGCAATACGTCACGATACTCCTGAAGCACTGCTAATTCCTTAGATGTAACCATGCCGCTCACAATGAACCCGTGGTTGTTCCCCACAAGAAGTGACCCGATAATCGAGCATCCCTGTATTGTTGTCTGTACAACCGGCACGGAAAGTTCGTCTCTGACTACCTGAATAAATCGGTCAGGAGCATCCGGAGCGACAAACGCCACATCATCAAATACCC
>CAZBYH010000024.1:0-14648 GCA_964496155.1 uncultured Methanoculleus sp. | reverse complement strand
TATTCCTCCGGAAGCTGTGCATTCACCGCCATCTGATGGGATATCTGACTCTTTCCGGATCCAAATTCACCATAAAACTCCGTTATGGATTTTGTTTCAATGCCGCCCCCCAGCAACTCATCGAAATCCGGAACCAGACTTTTCAGTTTCCGGACTTCTTTCCGGTCCTCAAGCACAGCAATACCGGTCTTGAATCCACCAATGTCAGCCATCTTCCGTGCTTCACGGATCATCTTCTTTGCGGTGGCTTCACCTATCTCTGCTGCTTCGGCAAGGTCAGCATATGATGCTGTTGCAATGCCTTCTATTGTCGTGTATCCGCCGTCCCTGAGTTTATCAGCGGTTGTTGGTCCGACTCCGGGGAGATCCTCTATTTCATGTTCTGCCATATTTTCAGTACCTCTCAATAGTATCTATACAGATATACCATTTTTCTAAAGGTATTAAGTAGGTCGCCATGCGGGGTGTGAAAGTGAAAATTACCCATCGATGAAACGGATGCGTTCTTCCAATTCGTCTGCAAATCGAATAAAATCGGAATACGAGACGATAGAAAGTTTGTCACCCGTTTTTATTCCTTCTACATAATACTCTGTTCCGGGCGGGAGATCCCTGTCGATAAGGAGACACTCCTGTCCATCGTCAATGCACCGTCCTCTCACCGTTTCGATAATCATCCCTGATATGCTGACATTCTCACGTTTGGGCTCAGAATCATTCATCATGAGACAGCCCCAGCTGATATGAATTTCCGGATTGTCTCTCCGGTCTGGTTTGCAGGACGCATTAAAAAGTGAGATGGTGTCATTCTCTGCCGGTGAGTCCCGGGCATTGTCTCCCCAGAGAACCAGATGCATCGTTCCGCTATCGTCCTTAAACTCCGCATTGCGTACCCAGGACTGTGTCCCTTTCCGGGTGGTAAACTCCCGTGCACTCCGTATGGAATAGATTGTTCCGGAAACAGATGCGGTAGTGTTTGGCACAAGGGCAGATACCGCCGTAAAGACTGGTGGATACGTGACATCTGCCTTCTCTAACGCCGCATTTCTTCCGGCAGAGTATTCCCTTCCTGCACTGCGTGGATTCCTGCGTAATCCGGTCGCATGAATCCCGTCACCCGGCACAAATCCTTCGAGCATCCCGGGGTCCCATATCACCAGAATCCCAATACCGGTAACATCTGCAAATGCCACATCAACCCGTTTACCCTCATCTCCATCCCGACGGGTAAATGGAGTGACATCTCCGATTGCAACAATTGTTGCATCAATCGTATCCCCGTCCTGAGGACTGCTGAAAAACCCTTCAGAGTCATTCCGGGTGGGAATGTCACAGACTGTTTTCTGCAGATCAATGACCCGCACTTCATGTCCGGAATCGACCTTGCCTACAATCTCTATCACATCACCGATGCTGATCACATCTGCCACAGAAACGCGTTCATCCCAGAAAACAAGAGAGATTTCGCCACTGTCATCTCCCACCTCAATTTTTATTACCGCACCGGGAGAGTCGTCATCACGGGTAAATGTACGAGACTCACCTTTATGGAGGACTTTTGCAAAAAAATGAACGTTGGTAGATTTTTCCGGCAGACGGGCAATTTTCTGGTGTTTTCTTCCGGCACGGCGCAGTACAATCATGCCGGAGGTTCGTTCATCAAAGACGTTTCCCGATTCCTCAGAAACCTCCTCAACCAGCGCCTGAAATGTTTCAAATGAAAACAGATCATCAACAAGTGAATAATATGCCCGCATAGTTCTCAAAAATTAGTGGCTTTCTCACGTTTGCCACGGGAGATCTTTCATCGTCTGTTGTATGTCGGTGATGGACTCAGCGCGGCGCATCAGGGCCTCACGCGTATCATTCACCATCACCTCTGCACACCGGGGCCGACTGTTATACTGCGATGACATCGAAAACCCGTATGCCCCGGTATCAAGTATGGCAATAAGATCTCCCGATTCAACCGGCGGAAGAAGGCGGTCATGCGCAATGATGTCCCCCGTCTCACAAATGGGTCCCGTTACGGTTGCTAAAGACTTTGTATTTGCCCCGGAATACTCCGGGCCGGTCTTATTGGCGACAACCACCTCATGGTATGAATCATACATCGCAGGGCGCACCAGCAGGTTAAATCCGGCATCAACATTCACAAACGTCTTGTGGGAACGTTTCACCGAGTTCACCCGTGTCAACAGAACGGTTGAATCTGCCATCAGGTATCTCCCCGGCTCAACCCAGAATTCCGGCTTGATGCCGATGGAGTTGATACCATCCAGAAATACCGGCATAACAGCCGCTGCATACTCTGCAGGTGTGGGCACGGGGTCGGTACTCCGTTGATACGGAATACCAAGACCGCCGCCAACATCCATAAATTGTAGTTTCACGCCAATATCCGTTATATCACGGGCGACAGAGATGAGCACTTCAGCTTCTTTTGCAAACGGCGCAATCTCAAGAATCTGTGACCCGATATGACAGTGGAGGCCAACGGGCAGAATATGCTCTGCATCCAGTGCTGCCTGATAGGCAGACAGGATCTCTCCCGCAGGAATGCCGAATTTGCTTGTCGCAAGGCCGGTTGCAATTTTAGGATGTGTAGGGACATCCATCGCAGGATTAACCCGGAATGAAACCTCTGCGGTTACTCCGGCCTTTTCTGCAAGACCGTTGAGCTGGTAGAGTTCATCCACCGAGTCAAGAGAGACCCGAATCTTCTTTTCAAGGGCAAGAGAAAGATCCGCCTCGGTTTTTGAACTTCCGTTAAAAAGAAGATGTTTGGGATTCATCCCGGCAAGAAGAGCCAGATGAAGTTCACCGGCAGAAAATACATCCGCACCTGCACCAAGAGAAGCAAACAGTTTCAGGACAGCAAGATTTCCGTTGGCCTTTGCTGCATACAGCATCTGCACCTTGTCATAATACCCCGATAACGCATCGTAATAGGACTGATATTTTTCGCGAATGCGTTGTTCATCAGTCACGTATAACGGTGTGCCGTATTTTTCTGCAAGGGCCGTTGTATCATGTGACCCGATACAGAGATGTCCGTTTCTGTCAGAAAGGTGCGGGGGATATATCATGCAAATACTCCGCGCATCCGTTCCAGTGCTTCCTCAATTCTTTCAACGGAACGCGTGATTGCAAACCGGACATACCCATCCCCGGCATCCCCAAATCCGGTGCCGGGTGTGACGACAATTCCGGCTTCGTTTAACATTTTCGCGGTAAATGCCATGGAATTATCCACCTTAAGCCACACGTAGAATGTCGCTTTGGGTGATGTGACCTCAAATCCTAACTCGTGCAGACCTGAGACCAGAACATTCCGCCGTTCCTCATAAATTGCACATGAGTGTGCGACGCACTCCTGTGATGCCGTCAGTGCCTCAGTTGCTGCAATCTGAATAGCATCAAACGCACCGGAATCGACATTGTTCTTAACACGCCCAAGACCGGCAATAATATCTGCGGAACCTGCTGCCATCCCAATGCGCCATCCCGTCATATTGTATGTCTTCGAAAGGGAATGCATCTCAATTCCGACATCCATTGCCCCTTTTGCTTCCAAAAATGACGGTGCCGTGTAGTCATCAAAGGATATTTCGGAGTAGGCATTGTCATGCACCACGATGATATCGTGTTCTTTGGCAAATTCGACTGCCTCCTCAAAGAAGGAGAGGGAAGCCACCGCGCCGGTCGGGTTGTTGGGGTAATTCAGGAACATCAGTCTGCTTTTTGTGCAGATATCCGATGGAATTGCGCTAAAATCAGGAAGGAATGCATTTTTTTCAGTGAGTGGCATCTGCCATGTCTTTCCTTCTGCAAAGAGCGTTGATGTCTTATATACGGGATATCCGGGATCCGGAACCAGCACATAATCGCCCGGGTTTACAAACGCCTCGGGAATGTGCGCAATACCTTCCTTTGAACCGATCAGTGCCAGCACTTCACGCTTTGGGTTCAGTTCAACGCCAAACCGTGCCTTGTACCAGTCAGCGACCGCTTCACGATACGAGAGCATACCGGCGTAGTCAGGGTAATGGTGCGTTGCCGGATTACGCGCTGCAACAACGAGTGCTTCAATTATATGCGATGGTGTCGGAAGATCCGGATCTCCAACCCCCAAATCAATTACGTCAACACCCTGCGCCCTCTTTTCTGCCTTCATTGCATCAATGCGGGCAAAGAGATAGGGCGGAAGATTGTCCAAACGGTGTGCGTACATCATCCATTCATATAGGGTAACAAATCAATATAAGTGCACTCATATCAACCAATATAATCGATCTCGTTCATTGCGGTTCGAACAGATATTTGAGACAGGGAAGAATTCAAATGTTTACCGACAGTTATCCCGGAATCCGGGTTGAGGATGGCGTACCCCGGAGAATTACCGATGATGTGATACAGGAAGATTGCTTTTCCCTGTATCTGAACAATACCCATATTCTGGAACAGGTGGCAAGTAATGACATGCTCAGAGAGCTTGGTGCAGGGTTTGTTGTCTGTGAAGGGCTCTGTGATGCTGTTGAATCAGTGACGGTGGACGGTACTGACATCTGGATTGAAGGGGATGAACGAAGAAGAGATGCACCCCCTGAGATGCAACCATGCGGATGTGACGGTATCTATCCGCATGAACTCCGCATCGTCACGTCATCGCTTAGCATTTCGCCAAAAGATGTCTATGCAGCCACTGCCGAGATATTGTCAGATGCCTGGATAAAGACGGGAGGAGTTCACTGCTCTGTTCTCATGCGGGAGGGAACCCTGTTTGCAAAAAGCTGTGATATCGGGCGACACAACACGGTTGATAAGATCGTGGGGGCGGCTGAACTAAAGCGGGTGGACCGATCGTTTTGTTACATCGGCTGTACCGGAAGGCAGCCTTCAGGAATGGTTGGAAAAGCTGCAAATGCAGGAATACCCATCCTCATTTCACGGGCAGCACCGACGAATAAAGGAATTGCACTTGCGGAAAAGACCGGAATAACCCTCATTAATTTCTCACGGGAACGCCGGTTTACGATATTCTCCCATCCGGAGCGGATAACAGGCATTAATGAGATGCTTGCAACAATGGACGGTAGATCAGATGAGTAATAAAAAAATACTTCAGAATAAACCTGATACCGCATTAATACTGCTTGGGTGTCCTCAGATACCGATTCAGACAAGTGCAGCACTCTACCTGAGTGCGATACTGCACAAAAAAGAGGTTGACGTCACCATAGGGGGCACAAAGGCAGCACGCGCATTGATCGAAATGGCTGACTTTGACCGGATATATACGAAATGTGCCGGCGGGATACTGGACGTTGACAAGGTAATTGAGAACATGGCAGAAGGAACCTTTGACGCAGACGTTTCATTTGTGTTTGTCCATAATAACGCGGGGGTGGCATACGCCGCTACCATACAGGCACTGACCGCAGGCACCGTGATTGCCGTCGTCTTTGGGGATGAAACACTGGTACGAACAGATGAGCTCACCGAGATTGGATGCCCGATAATTTCTGCTCAGGGCAGTCATAATCCGTTACCCCTGAAAAGAAAGATTGACGAGGTAGTAGCATGGGATGCATAGAGAAACTCAAGTACGAAGTCATCGATAAATACATTTCATTTAAAGAGGCCGCCGATTACATCGGCAAAAATTGTGCTGAAGTGTATGAAGTGAAACCCGGATACAAAATCTTTGATAAGGCAATGATCGGCATACCACCGGTGCGGATTGGGATCGACGGGGATGTGGTTACGTTTCCCTTTACAAAACCCTGCTATGGAACCTTTCTTCTCCGGGTGAGCGATCCCGTTGAAGCAGACCTGATACGAAAGAACGCAAAAACCATCAAAACGTGATGGTTTACTCCTCTTTGTCTTTTACACCTTTCAAAAAATGACCGGTGGTAATGCCACCGGATGCAATCGTCTGCACCTGCTCTTTTAGTTTCTGTATTTCACTACTCTTCATGCTTGTTCCGGAAACAAGCAATTCAAATGCTTTTTTGTATGCACGAACAACCGATTCCGCATACACTCCGTTTCTGATGCGGCAGTCAAGAGCCACGCGACGGATACCCGCATCCATTACTTTGTTTAGATGATCAATAAGACAGGTTTCCCGGGAGTTCCAGATGTGGGTTCGGCATGCATCGTCGATGGTTACAGGGAAGACAAGCCTCTTCACATCCTGTATCCCGTGCCATTGTTTGTTGCCCGGACGGCCCGTGCATTGCAGACACTGACCATGTGCGGTTGCAATGATGCAGTCCTCACTTACCGCAAGTTCTGTTGGACCGTGGATGATGCACTCCGGAATTGGATATGTCTCTTGTTCTGTTGTCAATTGGGACACCAGTCTACCGATTGAGTCAAAGGAGATTTCAGGAGAGAGCGTGACGGATACACAACCATCACCCAATACGCGGGCAGATTGGCTATTGAAAATGTTTAGTCCCATTCCCCCATACAACTGTACATCAGGGGAAACACGCCTGATGGCAGCACGTGCACTGATATTCTCCGCCATGACCCCTTTGACCCCGGGGTCATCCAACGAAGTGAGGATGCTGCATGCCGCATCGAGGAATCTCTGTCGGGTGATATGCGGCCATTTCCATATCAGATCGGCACCAGCGTCATTGCAGAGTGATGCTGCCTGCGATATCTGTGAACGGATTCCCTGAACCCATTCGTCTGAATAATCGCATGCACCGGAGGCACAAGGTCTTCCCTGCGGTTCAAAATAAATCCGGTGGCACCCGGCCGCAAGTGCCCCCCGCACCGTATCATTGTCAGATGCATAGACTGCTATTTCTGGTTCAAGAAGGGTCATACGCGGTATTCGGGATGTTTCGGTTTTCAAAACCGCAGGTTCACCCGAGAGAGCGGTTTGGATAGCATCCACCGTGGTTTGTTCCGGCATACATGATCTGGCAGCAGCGCCTTCAAGGGCAACAAAAAATTGCCGCCGGAATTCTGTTATTTCACGAATTGGTGCAAATAAATCGCCGGCGTAGTCGGATGAAAAAGAGCGCACGTAATACGGCGTATCCCCGGTCCGGGACAAGAGATCGGCAAGAATTTCAAGGGACATGGGACGGGTCTGTGCCGGTGAAAATGAGAAACCGGCTTTCAGGGATGCTGACACCTCTCCCATTCGGGAGAATGCCGTGCCGGTTAATACAGGAGTGGTGCCATCAAATGACAGCACAAGGTCAACGGGAATCATCCGGGATGCATTTGTTTTGAGCAGACTCGCTGCGTATTCAGAAGCCCTCCCGCTTTTTGTCAAAAATACCCGATTACCCGGCTGGACAGGCATGGAAACACGCATCTCGAATTTCCTGTTTCGTAGCTTAGGAGCATTATTGAGAACCGTTCCTCCAAAGAAGCCGGGTGTTTCGTCAGAAAAGGATAATCCATCACTGGCTTCAGGAGTATACGGGGTATCAAGAGAGATCTCTGCCATCTTTCTTTGTGCATCATAAGAACAGACAGATCCGATATACACCCCCCTGTTCCCCGGCGCTTCCGGCCCCATAACGGTGCCTTTTTTCCCGTCAAGAATATAACCTGCGGTGAATTCACGGTTAAATGCCGCCTGAAGCGTGAGCAGATCAGCATCTGTTGAGACAAACGAACCAATTGCCGCATCATCAAGCGCTTTTCGATAGACGTAGACCACCGCAGCAACATACTCAGGCGACTTCATCCGGCCTTCAACCTTCAGGGACACCACAGGCGAATTGAGTATATCAGTAATCTTTGGATAGGTGCAAAGATCCCGCGGGGAGAGGAGATATTGTGTCTTCACCGTTCGGATAGATTTCGGAATGGGGAGGCCTTGTTGGTCCGTATCTCCGGATAAAAGCGTATATTCCCTGCGGCACGGTTGTGCACATGAACCACGATTTCCGCTCCTGCCTCCTATAAGGGATGAAAAAAGGCACTGCCCGGAATAAGCATAACAGAGTGCACCATGGACGAACACTTCTGGTTCAGGTAAGTCGCTATCTGAACCACGATATATCTCTGAAATTTCGTGCAGGGTCAGTTCACGCGGAAGTATCACCCGGGTGCAGCCAAGCGTCTGCACCCACCTCAGTCCATCTGCTGAAAGAACGGTCATCTGCGTTGAGGCATGCAACGGAAGCGTTGGGATATATCGGTGCAGGATGTCTGCGAGTCCCACATCCTGTACAATCACTGCATCGACACCCTGTTCATACAGCCAGCATGCATACTGCACGGCATCCTGCATCTCGGCATCCGACAGCAGGGTGTTTAAGGTTACATATACGCGGACACCACGGGCATGGCAGTACCGGAGGGCCCATTCCAGTTCAGGTTTTCCGAAATTTGCGGCATTTTTCCGGGCTCCATACTGTGTCCCCCCCAGATAGACAGCATCAGCACCCGCTGAAACAGCAGCAATAAGTGCATCAGGGGAACCGGCTGGTGCGAGAAGTTCAGGTACAACAACAGAACGCATGATATGCCTCAGATCTTGTATATGGTTGACACCGGTGAGGCATAAACCATCACACCCAATCACCCGGCTCATCTTTCGTCAGTCCGGGGGATGGAATGGATAAAAAAAAATCAGACAGATGAAATGCAGACCCATCGGTCATATATCGGGTCGCGGTCATTTTCGATGATCTCACATTTCCGTCCCTCTGACAAACACCATTCCTTTACATGGTTGATTTCCGGTTCGGTTGCGGTTGTTATGATCGTTTCATCTGACAGAGCGAGGAGTTCAGACACAATAGTTTCCCACATGCCCGCATTAAACGCGGCGATATCTCCCAGCATGCATCCCACGCCGTACCCGGCTGGTGTGACATAGTCCGTTGCTCTTGATGCATCGATATGCATCACCTGATGGGGGTACAATCGCTTGCTGTGTAGCCCGAGAGCAATCAGGCTGGAATCATTGTCATACCCACATGGGTTGCCGCCACAGTCCCGTATTGCGTCAGAGATTACCCCGGATCCACAGCAGCAGTCGATACAGTCTGCGCCATCCAGGGATCCCCAGGTATCTTGGATCAGTGAAGCAACCATTCCCTTTCGTTCCAACCGGGTATCTTCCGTTGCCGGAGGAATTTCAGACACGAGTTTCAGGCTGAAATATTCCCTGAGCCCATCCAGATACACTGATGCATCCTCCTGAAAGATATCACCGCCTGATTCTTCAAATTTAAAGAAAACCTCCTTTGGCGGAGAGCGGCATACAAAACTGCATGCTACCCAGGACGTTTTTTCCCGCAGTGCAAGCGCAATGGGATGTTCATTCTCATCTATCAGCAGACGCGCTTCTTCAGCAGGAATCGAGAATAGTTCTCCGGTGTAATAATCTTCGGTAAGCTTAGCGTACACGGGTTCAATACACTGCATTCCAGGAATATCAAAAATATCGTCTATCAGCATTTTTCCCTCACAATCCGTACACCCAATGGGGCCTTAATTGTTCCATCCAGCCGGGCTTCTTCATTCAGTGTCAGGTTTGAGCATTGGATATCCCCCAGGACATGCACGCCCTCACAAATCACAACATCCCCGGCAGAATGGACGTTCCCATGAATCTCATTATTCGGAGCAACAGTGATGTTCCCTTCTGCGCGCAGACTGCCAAAGATAGTATTGCCCGTATCGACGGTAACAGATCCTGCACGGATATTTCCATGAAGACGGCAGTTTGATCCGATTGACATTGATTTAGGCACGGAGAATATTTGCATGTTCAGGATTGAATTTGAAGGTATAATGAGCGGCATATCGGTAACCTCTTCCTCATCATACCCGAAGAGTTTCTGCATAATTTCAAGTATGTCATCTTCCTTTTCAATACCAAGGAGAGTGACAAGGTACAATACGATATACGTCAGAACCGGGATTGGGTTGCGTATCGAAATCCACCCTTTTGCTTCAAAGCCCTTCTCGATCTGGACGTTATCTCCAATATCCAGGTCTCCGTTTACGATCAGGCGCCCTTTGATTTTGACCCCTTCACCAAGGTATGCGTCTTCCGTTGCATGCACATCTCCCAGGATTTCACAGAAATTATCAATTCGCACATCCCCTGCGGCATGAATGTCACCATTTATTGTACTGAATTCGCATACAACAATTTCACTGCCTTCAAGACCATAGTCAATTTTGCACCGGTCTCCGATGATAATGATACTGTTTGTTTTCAGTTTATGTTCCTGGAGTTCAGTATTGTCCGGAAGGATACACTGTTCAAACCAATCCTGTCCACCTTTCTCCATACTACGCTGCCTTCTGAAGAATCTTTCTCGTCGTATGCATATGAGTCTTCGTAATTATCTTTGGACTGTTGGTTATCAGGGGGCAGCAGGCTCCCCTGTCGGTGTTGGTATCAATCGTGTATGCGTTGAACTCAATGATTCCTGTTTCATGGAAAAAACCCTAGTATCTCATTCTACCGTGTAACCTATGCATTTTTTCAGCAGAGGGGGTGTGCATGTCCGAAATTGTACGGTGCTTTCCCGTCTCGCAAATACAGGGTTATACGAACTGCACTACCCGGTTTTCGTTTGTGAATGAGGAGTCTGGTGTACCTATTCCCCACAAACCATTGCGAAATCAGAAATAATGCTGAAAAATTTCCTAAATTCTCATTGCAGAGATTAAAAACAATTTTTAGAGTTTTTGAAAAAAGAAAAAGAACCTTAGTTCTCTTCTTCCTGCACTACGTCTGCAGGAATGTCAGGTTTAGCTGTGGTCTCCGCTTTGGCGACCGGTTCCGCTGCAGGTACGGGTACATCCACAACAGGACGGGGTGTGCCGGTTGCTTTCTCCTCACCCTTGGATTTGATTACCTCAACACGGCGTGTGGGGTAGATCTTCTTTACAATCTTGAATATCTCACGTGAGAGTTCGCCAAGGAGCATATCACGGACAAACTGGTCGTATGTCATCGTAGCTGATTTTGCGATGAGATACTCCGTGATTGTTGCCCGGATTGCCTTTACCTGGCTCATTTCAGCACGGGAAATGGTGAAACATGTTGTGGTCACGCGGATCTTCCGGCCTTCTTTTGTTGTCAGAAGTACGAGTGAATCGATACGTGATGTCCGGCGTTTTACCATTGCGCGAAGATAATCCTTGGTCACTTCGTGTCCGACAAACTCTGTGTATGCAGAGTCTCCGCCAACACTTACGACTTTAAAGTTCATCTTAATGTTCTGCTTGGAATAGTCAGAGGTCATTTCACCCAGTGTTGTCCTCATGACCCTGCCGATAACCTTCTTTGAGTCACCTGCAATAGTTTCACCAAGATATACGCGTTCAAAATACTCTGGTGCATAGACTTTGTACCAGCTCTTTGCTTTCCAGCCTTCTACTCTTCGGCCGACCTGTTTTTTTCGTTTTGCCATGTAATAATCTCCTATTTTTTGATATCATCAGAGGACATCATTGAACCCTCTGGTGTGCTATATGATTCTCTGATGTGCCCGGGCAGACTTTCAGGAGACACAGCACCAATAACCGGGGCTGTTTCTGTCGTAATCTCATCGTTAGAGATTATTCGAGCGTCTAATGAGAGACGTAACCGCACATTTCCTCCGCAATTCCAAGATTCATAAGATAATCGTCTATCGAAGCTACCAGTGATCGTATACGATCCGTTTGCATTTCCGTTCTGACCATTCCGTCCAGAGCAGTTGTCGTCATATTCGAAAGGTTATCCGACGAGAGCGCTTGTGCCACACATTCTGGATTTACATGCGGCGTGCATATGATAGCTTCAATGCGCGCTGTCATACGCAGGCCTCCCGGAATCCGGCGGTGAAGCATTCAATTTTTTCACGGGGAATCCTTGCGCCCCCGCGTAAATAATGCCCACCGCCCGTGCCTCCGCATTCTGCTGCAAGATTTGACAGAATTGCTGCAATATCTTTTTTTGCGCCCTGCGGACACCGTGCCGACACCGAGTAGCAATCATCCTGCGGTGCCATCACCGCAACAGGATGGTTCAGTAATCCATCGAATGAAAATACATCTGCTACTCCGCTTATTGCATCTGCATCAGTAATTTCATACAAAAATGGATTATCGGTGAGCGGTTGTGCATTCCGCGCGGCTGCAATCACCCTCAGGCGGTACGCATGTGCCGTTTCCCATGCCTCATCCAGATATTCATGGGAACGAAGACATAACGCTGCGCCAAGAACGCCTTTGCCGGATTTTCCACATCCATCAACAATACCTGCTAATGAATGCGCATCCTTTACTGCTCCACGTTCAAGATGCCAGGTATCTCCCCAGAGTGAAGACATTGAATCAGCATTCTGGTAAGGAGATACTTTCAGTATCACATCGGAGAGAAGCTGTCCGATATCGGTCTCATCTCGCACGGTATATGACTCGATGAGCGATTTGATAGTCTCTTTCTCACCGGAGATGCCATGAAGTATGGGATGTACCGCGGTGAACAGCTGTTCATTGAGGTCGCGGCCGAACAGGGGGATACCTTTTCCCGGGGAGATGAAATTGTTTGCAATCCCCTCATTTACGATATCCTGATTTGGACCCTGTATTACCTGACGGTCTCCTATCATTCCAACGAGTGCCAGTCCGGCCAGATCGCGGTTATCGCCAATGCGCTGTGCGACCGCATATGCCGCACCTGAAGCAGAGAGCTCATGTTCTCCGTCAACTCCTTCGAGGCGGGGGTTGACATGAAATTCGCCTTCAAAATGGGGTATGTGATGGTCAATGACCATTACATCATCTGAGAGGTCGGAAAAACCTGAACCGAAATCACAAAGAACAGTGGCATTACCGCTGCTGATATCACGGGGGTAAATGCGCGGAAGAATACGCAGCCGTACCTGAATGTCCTCACGAATGAGGGCATGGACCATAATGGATGCGGCAGCGATCCCGTCAGCGTCATGGTGCCCGTAAATCTCGACATATTCCTTTTCACAAAGGTGTTCTGCGAGATGAGCAGCAGCGGATTCTATAGACATATATCAGTATTATCTTGAAAGCAGGAACTCTGCTGTATCAGGTTTGTATGTCCATCCTACCGGCATTTTTCCGTTTTTAACGTAGTATTTGCCGAGTCTGCGCACTTTTGCTTCAGTGAGCTGAAGCTGACGCTTGTTGTGGACATCTTTTTTATTCTCACTCAGGTGCTTGCGCATTCCGAGTGCCTTTGTGATAAGATTGCGAAGATCTTCAGGAATATCAGATCCAAGCCCGTTATCTGTAAGAAGCTCTTCGACTCTCATTCCGGTCGCAAGTCTTACCGAGGGAACGCCATGCTTGTCTCGAAGGACAAGGCCAATCTCTGCCGTTGACATTCCTTTCTTCCTGAGTTCCACGGCAATTTTCACAATCTCTTCCTTGTCAGTATTAGACCACCCCGGTGCTTCGGAGCGGTGTGGGCGGACAGAGCTGGATGTGCCCCGTCGCCTTGCATGCATTCGTGCCACTTGTTCACCACCTTAATTTATTTTTTTATCGGAAATAACGGATTTCGCTATACCCGGATGCGATAGATACGTAAGATTCGGTAGGTAAGATCTCCAAAAAAGTCAGAAACTAACTTCTCTGTAATCCCAAAGCCGCATTGCGGCCATGCCATAGGGCACGTCGGACTTACCGTAGTCAGCACTACCATAACGGTTCTGTGCTCCTTTAATGTTAGCTGTTTAGATATTAAGGGTATCCCCTGGGTAAAATCCCGCTCATTATTTCTGCCTCACTTACTGGCATTAATATCCAATATCCACCTTAATAAAACGAAGATTTATGAGGGAATGCAATCTAATAAGCCTTACACACAACTTTTATTTGCGATTGTAGTCTAGTGGTATGACAGTGGCTTCCCAAGCCACTATCTCGGGTTCGAATCCCGGCAGTCGCATAACAATCCTTGAGTATTTTCACTTTTGCCGATTTTTGAAAGTCGTGATTTTTTAAGCCGTGATTTCTTACTTCTTTTTAAAAAAGATAGACCGATGCCATGTGAGCTTCAGAAACCTGATTTATATAAATAAAAGGGTTTATCCCTATGGGAATATCAATTTCATTTATTATCGGGGATTAAAATCATGGCGGGAAATACAAATCTGGGGAAAATTATTCCCATTTACATCAAACGATTCAAGCAGGACTACGAGGAGCTTGAAGAGGATACGGGTCATGATGGCAAAAAGGGATCAGAAATCGCAGAATGGCTGAAACAGGAAATGCAAGCCGTTTTTTCAAGGGAAAATATTGATTCGCCCGATAAAGAGAGAGCCATAAAAATTCTCTGTCAGTTATTTACAACAGAAGATGGAGGGGATGAAAATAGTCGTGATTCACCAATAAATATCAAATTAGCTGAGAAACTATACAGTCTGAAATTTATTGATAATCTAAAGGATCTTCTCTTTGATAATGACGACATTTCAGTACGATATCAGCGTTTCATGGAAGAGAATGATGTTACGAACAGTATTACATCAGAATTCCTTACCTATTTTTATCCAGATAAATATGCCATCAATAATCCATTTTCAGAACAAGCACTTGCATTTCTGGGATTTGAATATGAAGAAGTCCCGGATTCTGGAAACCAGATCGGGGATATATATGTTGAATAT
>CAZBYH010000023.1:10547-14749 GCA_964496155.1 uncultured Methanoculleus sp. | reverse complement strand
TGCCTCAAAGATCATCAGACCTGCTGCATCATTGCCAACATAGGTCGTTTCAAGAATTTCGGTTATTCCTTCCTCACTGTAGCGGATGATCTGGATTGCACCAATACCGCCACGGGCATTGACCCACGCGGGTTCGACTGCCATTCTGATGACAGCACTGCGGATGTCGCCGCCATTCGTGATACCCGATTTCTGGATATTGAGGGTGTATGCCACATCATTAACGCGGGAACCCGTCGCTCCTGCGGCAATCTGGAAGTAGGAAAGCACACCAGAGGAGGGTTCCTTCGCAATCGTTGATTTAATGCTTGTGTTAGCTCCCGGCATGCCGGTCAGATTCACCTCAAATCCTGCAGTGACATTTCCGACTTCCGGCACCACGCCTGAAACCGGAACACCTGTTGCAATCACACCGGTAACCCTACCGGTTGCAGCGGTCGCATTCCCTGATACACCATTTGTCGTGATGTTCATGCTCTCCCAACCATTGCCAGCCGAGGAGATGATGATGTTGGAACCGACCACATCTACATTGCCACCAGTAAGGTCAACGGTGACATCTCCACCGACGGACACGACGCCGGGTGGAACACCGCTACAATCTTCTTCACCTACCGGCAGACTGCCAGTGGGGAAGGTCAGATTACGTACGGTGGTTTGTGCACCCATGAATATCGGGTGCTCGAGTGCCTCAACACCGTTCACGATGAAGGTGATTGGTTTGCCAACCATATACTGGGTGCCGGTGACCGCAAAGGGCGCATCAGCAGTGGCATACACATTCGTGTCAGCCATCAGACCCTCTCCTGCAGCGATGCTGCCGATGAACGCCTGTATGGGAGCGCCTGCAGGGATGTCTCCCCACTCAGCCGCAACCGTGCCGGAGTAGAGGTCCGGTGCACACGGAAGATCAAGAATGATCTTCACGATGTTCTTCACACCCTTTACTCCATCATATTTGGCGGTGACATTCGAACCGACCAGCCGCAGGGGCCAGCCATTTCCATCATCCGGCCGCATTAACCGTCCGTTGAGGGTGTTTGCAATGATGTAGTTATTGTTTTCAATGGTGTGACGACTGTCAATGACAGTCTCATAGCCATCTTCAGCGATGATATGGATATCATAACCAGCTTCAGCGAGTGTCCTGTTGTACGATTTGCCAACATGTGAATTTTCATCGTCGGCATATCCGCAGATCAACCAGAGCGGCACGCCTTCCCAGACGTTGTCGGAACCATCTGTATAGGCATACTTGTGGTTATGCGACATCACGCATCCCATCGCACCCTCGAAGAATCCTTTCGTGAGTTCAGTCGGTATGGCACCGAGTACGGTCAGGGTCCATTTCGGATCTGAATAGCCGGTAAATTCAATCCTGTTCACCATCTTGGCGGAGAGACCCGCACAGGAGGGAAGACCTTCGTTGTAATGCCAGTAATCGGACGGAATGCCTTCAAACATATCCCTCTGGCCGAAGATGTGGTCATCGGTTGCAAAGAAAATACGGAATCCATCTTTGTAATCCGGCATCGGACCGCCCCAGCCTGTGCTGTGCCATGCAAGGACCGGTTCTCCGATACAGTCTGCCGGTTCGTAGATGACATCATACGAGAATTTGGTTACCCATCCGTCTGATGCAATGAAACTGATCTCAGTGCCGGGTTCCATGCCACCTGCAAGGTCACAGAGATCACGGACAGAAGTGCCTTTTATCTGTTCTGTAATCTTGAATCCGCCAGGATAAGTTTCTGCCATATCCCAGGGGTCCTCAGGCGGCTGGCAGATGCCTTCAAATTTGTATTCTGTAACACCGTCGCCATATACGTCCAGATTGTCGGCCATCCATTCCCAGTTAAACGTCTCATTGTAAATCTCAGTGACACCGTCATCACCATACTTTACAATAGTCAGTGGCATCGAGCCTTCCGCTTTCCGGAAATCAGTCAGCTCAATCTTTGCGAGGTTGCTGACGGAAAGATGTGAATCTGTCAGGGCAGGGCCAACCAGACGCAGGGGGAAACTGTCCACAAGAGGTGTTCCATTCAGGGTGTTTGCGACAATGATTCCATTGTTGCGGGCGACAAGTGCACTCGGAATGGTCTTTGAATACCCATCCTCAGCGGTGACGATAACGGTGTAACCGGCACGTGCGACAGCATCGTTGAAGCCGTCAGAGCCGTGGGGTATACGGTCGTCTACCCATCCTGCAAGAACCCAGAGTGGAATGCCGCCCCATCGTTCACCGGTTGCCTCATTTGTCCAGGTCTGCTGGTGGTAGCAGACAAGCGCCTGTTCAAAGAACCTCTCAGATATAACACTGGTGATGACTCCCTTCGTCAGAAGGTTGTAGGACCCTGCTGCAGGTTCGGTCGGAATCAGATCAACGAGATCAATGGTGGCGATGTTTGAAATTGCTGAACCGCTGAATTTCCCATCCGCCTCTTTCCAGACCGCTGGTCCCACAAGCCGCAGGGGGTACATTGGCTTATCGCCTTCGTTTGAAAGAGGATTACCGTTGCAGATGCTTGCAAGGATGTAGTCATCCGAGCGTGCGATATCTGCACTGGCAAATTCACGGGAGAATCCGTCCCCTGCGGTGATGCGGACGGTATAGCCATTGGCTGCTGCGTTGTCATCAAAGGTCCAGTGGCTGGTTTTTTCGTAGTTGTCAGAGACAGACGCGATGACCCAGAGCGGGACACCTTCCCAGACATCGCCGTTGCCATCGGTCCAGGTGATGGCGTGCGCACAGAAGTCATTGAACTCTGCTTCCGTCACCACATCAGAGATGAGACCGTTTACGCCCAGTTCCCAGCCTTTGGCGGGTTCCGGGACACCGATCAGTTCAATGGTGGCAACGTTACCAACGAGTTTCCCCGCAAAAACCTCTGAACCGGACATCCGGAGCGGCCAGCAGGGCTTGTTCTTTTCACCGATGACTGCCGGGAGCTCAGCGCCGTTGAGGATGTTTGCTACAAAGATATTTTCATTGTCTGCAACATCTGCGGATTCAAAGTTGATTGTATAACCGTCTCCTGATGTCACTTCAACGGAGTAACCCTGTGCTGCAAGGTCACGGTTGAAGGCATCCGCACCATGGGAGTTGTCATCATCGACAAGACCCACAAGGAAGTAGAGCGGCATACCCTCCCAGATGTTGGTGTCAGCGTCTGTGTAGGATGTAACGTGTCCACAGCCAATGCCTGACTCAAAATATGCCTTGTCAACCCTGTACACATTCTTGCCGTTCTTTACCGTAACCACCCAGTCTTCACCAGGGGCAGGGCCGCTGCCAAAAGTTACCGTGATGGTGATAAGAGCAACCGCGTTGTCGGTTGTCTGATCATCCTTGGGACCGTAATAATAGGTTATTACATCGCCATTGACAAGACCATCAAAGTTCGAGATACCGGTTTCCTCTGAGAAATAGTCCTTATAGACATTATTCACCTGATAGTTCCAGCCGACAGCTTCGGTCTTGCTGAAGTTGTACCAGGTACCGTCTGCGAAGAGATTATTCAGCAGAGCCGTGTTCTTAAATTCCTTCCAATCGGCTACATACGTAAATCTACCGTCTGCGGCAGCAGCTTCAAGTGCACCATGAGGTGTCTGCCAGCTGATGTCATGGGAAGCACCGGACGAATCAGTCCATGAGAAGGTATCGTCAGCAAGGTTCACACTGCCACGATAGATTGACACGGCATTCCCGAAGGAGACATCAATCGTGATGATAGCAACCGCATTGTCGGTTACCTGATCGTCCTTTGGACCGTAATAATAGGTTATTACATCGCCATTGGCAAGGCCGTCAAAGTTCGAGATACCGGTTTCTGTTGAGAAATAGTTCTTATATACACCATTCACCTGATAGTTCCAGCCGACAGCATCGGCCTTGCTGAAGTTGTACCAGGTACCGTCTGCAAATAGATTATTCAGCAGAGCTGTGTTCTTATCGTCCTTCCAGTCGCCGACATAGGTAAATCCGCCGTCTGCGGCAGCGGCTTCAAGCGCACCGTGTGGTGTCTGCCAGCTGATGTCATAGGAGGCACCGGACGAGTCAGCCCACGAGAAAGTTTCATCGGCAAGATTCACTGTACCATCAAAAATGCTCACTGGTGCCGCGGGTACCGGTTTGTCCGTGAGGATCTCTATCCGGTTGATATTCTGTACGGTTAAACCATGCGTTGAAGGATGGATAC
>CAZBYH010000023.1:0-10447 GCA_964496155.1 uncultured Methanoculleus sp. | reverse complement strand
ATCTCTATCCGGTTGATATTCTGTACGGTTAAACCATGCGTTGAAGGATGGATACTTGAGAAATTGTACCGATATTCCACCGGCATAGTTGCACGCATGTCCGAGTGTCCGTAGACATGGGCCCCGTCCGGATTCGTTGAAGTATCTGCAAAGAATACATTGCGCATACCGTCTGTATACGCACCGTCATTTACCGATTTCCCGTCTTTCTCCCAGGCAAGCACAATCGGGCCCTGTCGGGGATCGGGATTATACACATTTTCATAGGGGAATTTCCGGTTAAATCCGTCTATGGCACGGAGGACGATCACATCTCCGCTTTCCGCTCCACCCACCTGCTCACAGAGAACTTTAATGTCAGTTCCTCTGACTGCACCCATCTCCTTCCAGTTTATCGTCTCCGATTCATCCCAGAGATTTGATTCATCGAAAATGGGACCCTGTGCGTAGTATTGGGTCATTCCATCTCCCATTACGGGGAGATTTGCTTCCATCCATGTGGCACTGCGAGTCCATTCGTTGAGGACTGTCGTACCGTCGTCTGCGATTATTTTAACCGTCACTTCTGTTGTCGAGGCAGCACATGCCGGTAAGGCACATACCACTAACACCAGAAGGAGGGCAAAAAAGAAGGGCAGACCCTTTTTGTTAACCAGATCAACTATACTCATATAAATCACTAACCCTGAAATATACCAAATTTTATCAGGTGCAGTTATCTCTGCACTGGATCAATAAATAGATTACCAAAACATTTTTTGTTAATTATTAGTAATTTACTTTTAATACTCCGTAATTCCCACAATTATAACAAAAAATATTGAATAAGGACGTTGGATTACCCCTGCGTTCTTATTTGACCCTTTTTTATTGCAGAGAACGCCAGCCCGGTATGGCAAAAACCCTATATCCTGACAGATTCACCAATATCGATATGGAAAAAGAACGAAATGATATCATAGTCACGTTCCCCGGCGTTGATGGTGTGTACAGTGAATATGCAGACTACCTGATCTTTTCGAAGGGCTGGCAGATATGATTCCCATTGTCAATTATAACGAGCTCTGGCGACTGTTTTGGCAGCCTCGGAAAGGCAGGACGACAGACTGGGACAAGCGCGCCTCCTCCTTTCATCAGGCGACCTCCCGGACATCAACAGAGATTGAAGAACAGATAGATGCCCTCAATCTTCTGCCCACCGACACCGTTCTGGACATGGGTGCTGGCACCGGCAGATTTGCCGTGCCGATGGCCCGTCAGGTTTCCCACGTCACTGCACTTGACCCTTCCGCAGGAATGCTTGCATATCTGGAAGAGGGCATGACACAGGCGGGGTACTCCAACTATTCGGTTGTTCGTAAACGGTGGGAGGATATTGTTGTAGGTCAGGACATTTTGGTTCATGATGTCGTCTTTGCCTCAAACTCTCTCGGGTTTGACGATCTGGCAGCAGCACTCGAGAAGATCAATGCCGCTGCCCGCCGGGCTGTCCATCTCCTCTGGTTTGCCGGAGAAACACGCCGCCCGATGGATGCAGAGCTTCTCCGTCGCCTCGGTCGTGACAGAGAGACGCGTTTTAGTCCCGATTATCTTTATATCGTCAATATTCTTCATGCAATGGGGATTTATGCTGATGTATCCATAAAAAAGGTCATGAACCGCCGCATCTACGATACCGTCGATGATGCTGTTCTATGGATGTCGGAACGGGATGATTTCTCCCCTGAAGAAGTGGAAATCCTTCGTACCTACCTTGCGGAAACAATGGAACCGATGGAAGACGGCAGGTTCGCGGAGTACCGTACCGGGTGGCGGGCTCATATATGGTGGGAAAAATGAGAAGCTGATGTATGAGCAGAGCGGCTATCATGCACACCTGAGACAGAGGGTGATCTGACGGCGTCAGAGTTCCTGACCTGAATAGATCGGAAATACTCCCTATATCTCTGAATATGTCCTCTCTTCAAAGTGAACATTGAACTCCATCGCCTCCACCTGATTGACAATCTTCTTCAGAAGGTTCAGGTACCAATATGTCGGTTCTCCTCCCTCAGAAAATTGTACAAACTCAACCCGGCGAAGAACGTGCAGCAATAATACATCTTCGATATGGGCGATTAGATCGATGTTCATTCTCGACAGATATCCTTTGAACAGAGAGCATCCGGTGCTGGATACAGATTTTCTCTTTTGAGGTCGCTTAGTGCACTATCGAGAAGATCGGACAGAATTGTGGGTTCTGCCAACTGGGCAACCTTTGATGCACTGGCTGAGTCCAGTACATGATTGATCGCCCAGACTGTCAGGATTTTCCCGGGCGTTGGTCCTGAAGCATTTTCAATGCCCACATAAAGCCGATTTATTGTCTGTGGGACTCCAGCTTTTTCAGCAATGGTCCACAGGGGCCATACATCTCCGGCACGCAAATAAGTGTTTCCTCCACCTGATTGTAATATTGTCGTCGCCATTGGAACTTAGAATAAAAATTCTTGCAGGCGAGGTGTAAATTTTATCTATTAGGTTCAGAATACGGCCGGGGCCATCCGTCATATCCGGCTTCCATAGAAGCGATCACAAACTGAGCAAATTTCTCCCCTTCTTTTGGATGGGTGGCAGTCGTCGGCACCGTGATGCCGTATACAATCGGCCGCCCGGTTCGCTCACTCCCAATTGAACTAAATCGTGGGAATCCAAGGGTTACGCTGACGTCATCGTACAGGCCGGCATATGCCGGTGAACTGAGGTCAATCTCTACCGGGAGAGAAAGGTAGCGTAACCCGTGCTCCTCTGCTACACTCTTGTACTCAAAGGCGTAATCAATACCACCCGCCTCTAAAAGGGAGAGCAGGTGCACACTCCCGTCCCGGAATACAAGACCGGGACCAGAGGTCTTCATCGTCTCAGGGAGAGTGACCTCAGCTGTAGTACCATTGCGTACCACCACCGGTGGCTGTGCAAGGTTACGGGTGATGAGCATGTCAAAAAGGTCGTCAATCTCATAGTAATTCTCTGCCAATAAAAGCACCATCATGGCCCGGTAGCCCGCTGCATCAAGCATCGGATTGGAAATCCCCGTCCTCACGTCAGGGCGGCGAAGAATCTCCATCCAGTTCTCTGCGGCAAATTCATCTGCATACCAGCTCAGATCCGTATAGGCAATGACCATCTCGTTGCGGGCAAGATGTGAGTATGTCGTGGCATACGTGCCATTCCCGTCCTCACGGGGGATATACATCATATCCGGGATGAGAGAATCATCTGCGACAATGACCACGTCAAAGTCCCGGTGGAGGTCAGTCACCTGACGGATGCACTGGATACTGCCATGCCCCTCAACCCGGATGTCAATCTCGGGGTGCAGGGCTTCGTACTCAGCCTCTATCGTCTCCATCGGACCTAAAAGACTGCCTGCAGGAACCACATTGATGATCGTCTTCTCCGGGGCGTCACTGCACCCCGCCGCGAGAACCAGGGCCCCCACCCCGATACAGAGTAGCAGATAAAAAAGAGGGGATGATCTGGGGCTACCTGACTTCAATGGTATCAACCCATTTCACCCATGAACTGCCTTCCGTGACCACATTGGGAGTATCGGTTGCCACTACCATCCGGAAGGGTCCCCCATACTCATTGGTAACAGGCAGACCATCCTGCTCGTACATAATAATGACCGTCAGGGGGGGTGCCGGGATTTCCTGCAGTTTATCATTAAAGGTGATGAAATCCTCTCCAGCCACCTGCTCGGCGTCAAAGACCCAGAGATATCCATCCGTTGCAGAGATCCAGACCCGGTTGTCCGGGCCAAAATCCCCTGCAAGTGCGATGAGATCGGTGAGAGGCACACCTTTCACGGCATAGGGGCCAGATATGATGCCCACCGTGGAGACCGAATGTGCATACCCTTTAAAAGCGGGCATCGCTATGATGTCGTCCCAGTCCAGAACGACCTCAGTATCGCCGTGTTGGATCGTGATATTCCCCGGCAGGGGTTCAGGAGCGACCGCAGTCGTCCCTTCAGTCCCGGTGCATCCGCAGATGCAGGCGACTGTCAGGAGACAGAGAGCCAGTATCAGCCGCTTCATCAGCGTCTCCTGTTAAGCGGCACAAGCGCAAGGGCGAGTCCAGCGAGAATCAGCATCAAAGGGGCAGGGGTGGAAGTGCTGTCCGGTACCGCGGTGGTCCCGGTTTTTTCGGCTTTAGACTGCAGGGATTTAACCGGTGCAGATGTGTCACCGGTAAACCCGCCTTCATAGATACGGACTTCATCCACCCATTTTGCGGTGAATCCGTTCGTCGAAGGCACCAGGTTAAAGAAATGCTGTACAGAACCGGGCATCGTCTCGTGCATATCCCAGTTTCCATAGACATGTTTTCCTTCCACATTGGTAGAGTCATCTGCAAAGAAGACGAGGCGCATACCCGTATAGTAATCCTCCGGTGGATATCCGGCGCCGGCCCCTGCATCCTCACCATTGTACCAGCAGACCACCATCGGTCCCTGACGGGGATCCGGAGTAAAGACATTTTCATACGGGAATTCCACATGGTAGCCGTCTGAAGCTCTCACCATGATCTCATCCCCCGGAGCGGCACCGCTCACAAGGCTGCAGAGATCCGCAATATCGGTACCCATTACCGCACCCTGATCCTTAAAATTCTTTGTTTCACCACGGTCCCAGGCCTCCTCTTTATCATCAGAGAAAACGGGGCCCTGGTGATAGTAATGAGTGACTCCATCGCCCTGTACCGGCAGGTTCGCCTGCATCCAGAGATAATCGACGGTCTTCTCAGCGATGACATCGCCGGTGACCGATATCTTGGTCACAGTGAGCTCGGTCGTCGGTCCCGCGGCAGCCCCTGCACAGAACAGAAGTGCTGCCACTATCACTGCCACAGCAATGCGGCAGAGTAGCATGCGCCCCAAGGGGCGGTTATATACTGAATTCATTGAAATCATACTCACGTTCATAGTTTGCATCCCGTCACTCACCTTTGAACCGGAATTCGTAGGTCACAACGGTTTCGGGAAGGACAGTCGCCTCCCGCACAATGGTCTCATCCTCTGATGATAACCCGATTTCATACGTACCGATGGGAAGACCCGGGATCGTTGCAGGCGTGACCAGGCCGGTGTAACGGCCATAAAGGAAAATTTTTGCACCCGCAGGCACCGAGGTCACACCCAGACCGCCATTGGAATAGGGGGTGAGGAAAAGAGTAACCTCTGCATCCGGTTCTCCGGGGATGTCAACCACCGCGACCACCTTTTCAGCCGGTTGATATCCCGGCAGGGAACAGACAATCCGGTGGCGGCCGGTGGAGAGACAGGAGATCTCAGAAGGAGTTCTCTCTCCTGTTCGGACACCATCAACAAAGATCTCAGCACCGGCCGGATTGGATGTGACAGCGACCACACAGGTTCCGCACGATGACGGACCTAACGTGAGCGTCCCGCATTCCCGCTGATAACTGAGAGGATAGGTCTGGTAACCCCTGTCTGACGCGACGGTCACGAATGAGTCGGCGTCCGTGATAGTCACCTGCGCAGGCGTCGTCTGCTCCGGCAGCTTTCCGTTCACGGTAAAAGCCACCGGCTCATCCGTTCCGCTCTCCACCTGTATGGACGCCTCCGGCAGGGCACCCGGGAAGCCAAAAAAGACCGGGACCAGGGCACCCGGATAGACCCAGATTGTGTCAGACAGTGAATCCTCAGTGGAAGTGGATGAAACACCAACCCGGTGCGTACCCTCCTTAAGGCCCCCAAAGATAGAGGGAGTCTTTTTCCCTGTTGGCTTGCCGTCCAGGGTGATCCACGCATCAGACGGCACAGACCTCACAAAGATCCCACCGGTGAGTGGCGGTAAATTACTTTCCTTTTCCGGCAATACCGGTGTCGATGGTGCGGACGTCATTTCAGGGGAGGAAGCGTCATCTGTCGGAATGACGGCTGACGGACTGCCTTCCGCAGGAACAGAAACGGCCTCATCCACGATGGGCACCTCTGGTGCAGGGGAAGAGAAGAGGGAGAACAAGAACCGGAATATTCCCGCAATAATGCCATCATTTCTGTCAGCGGAGGCACCTGCGCCCTGCGGTGATTCACTCACATCCGAAACGGGAGAAAGAACCTCCGCAGTTGCCACTGCCACCCTGACCATGCATCCGGGTGACGCATCCGCTGCTGCGACAATATATTCACCGTCACCGGCTGGCAGGGGCACAGTAATCTGCATTAAACCGGGTACCGGAACCGATGTTTCCGCCTTCGAAAGCATCCCGTTAACAGCGATTGCCGGAACATCTGTGCCCACATTGCTACAGATCAGAATGAGGGATTTGGTCCCGTTTCCCGGCAGAGTATCTGCAGGGATCCTGCATATCTCGCCATCTGCCGGAACACACCCTTCATATACCGCATAGGAGAAGCTATCCGTGCCGGGCAGGACACACAGGGATACAACAGCAGAAAGTGAGAAGACATCCTCCTCCCCTCCGGCACCAGTGAGCAGAATGGACGGTGATGTGGATGGAGAGAGAGCACAGGTCTGGTCAACGGTGCCAGCAGGAGTGAGCGCATTGGCAAGATGTCGGGGGATCAGACGTACGCCACCGGATGAGAACACGGCCTGCGGTTCTGCAGGAAGCCCGGAGACCGTGTCATGTCCGTGGGAGAAGAGCAGGTATGACGTTATCTCTTCTCCGCTGCAATCCGGCATGTTCACCGGAACAGACTTTCCGTTAGTAATATATCCCGGATATCCCTGTCCCATTTCTACCGACAGAGTACCGGAATGAAGACCGGATGGTCCTTCAGAGAGAGATGGGCTTTCATCAGTCTGGTAGCGGGGGACGAGCACACCTTCCACATGGTTCTCACCATCCTTTGTGATGTAGACCGGAATCGTAAGCGGCACATATCCGTCCATCGTGAGAGTTAGTATATGATGCCCGGTGATGAGTGACAGGGGTTCACCATCCGCTGTGGTCACTTCATCCACGCCGTCCACGGCAATGGCAGCACCCAACGGGTGAGAAAGAACGGTGCAGGGGGCAGTGATGCCTGTCAGGGCGAAGGAGGCTGTGACATTGGACCCACCCCCCACCCAGACCCATTTATCTTCCGGGGATTCGTATCCCTCCCGCCGTACGGTAACGCCGTAATATCCCTCGGGCATATCCGGGATGGACACATTGGTCACGAATTTACTCATCGCGCCGTCAATGACCACTGTCGAATCTGCCGGGGCAGAGAGTACCGTCAGTGTACCGGTTGCGGGTGTCCAGATATCAGCCCCATTGTCACTCCCGCCTGACGGAACCACCGGAGGTTGCCCGCCGGATGATGTATAAATTTCGATGCGTGAAACAGACTGCACGGATAGTCCGGTGGTTGTGGGCAGGCCCGGCTGAAAAAAGTGCCAGTTATCCTCCGGGAAGGTGGCGCGCATATCACTGTTGCCAAAAATATGCATGCCCCAGGAATTCACCGAGGTATCGGCAAAGAAAACAAGCCGCATACCATCATAGTATCCGGCACCCGCTTTCTGTCCGTCCTTCTCCCAGGCAAGTACCATTCTCCCCTGTCGGGCCTGGGGGGTGTAGACGTTCTCATAGGGAAATGACTTCCGGAACCCGTCTTCAGAACGGACCAAAATTACATCTCCCTTGTGTGCACCGCCTGCCAGGTCGCAGAGTGCAGCCACATCTGTCCCCCGGACAGCGCCCATATCCTTATCCGGGTAACAGTTAATGTCCTCTTTTGGGTTCCACGGGTCCTCGGATTCATCAAAGACTGGTCCCTGCAGATAATAATGGGTTCTTCCGTCCCCCATTACCGGGAGATTCTCTTCCATCCACCCAATGGTGAACGATTCGTCATATTCCGGCTCGCTCTCCCCCGATGCGTACCGTGCCACCGTGACCGCATCAGTGGCCATGGCGGGAAGTATTAACAGCCCAAGGATCACGATAAACAGAAGGCCGAAACGGCATATACGGGACACCACAATAGCACCAGATTTGAAACGTTCGTATTTAAACCTTAAATTAGTTATGTTACATCTACGTCATGTTAATAAATTGTAGTTAATATTGACTGGTGCTATTCTGCTCCGTTGAAGAAAGTCGCCACATTTACCATCCGGAAGGCAACATTCACATAAATGCTTTATCCGCAGGAACGGATTGCCATTCTCATCCTCATTGGGATTCTCATGGTACTGACGGTGATGTCATTTCCGATTGAATCAACAGGAAAAGAATCCTTTGCAACACCCTTTCAGAAACACTGGATGATGGCACCCTTTTATTCTCACTGACGCCTAACGCCAAGCAGCCAACACCCGTACCAGCGGCCACCTCATGCTGACCGTTGACAACATCTCTGTCTTTGTACCGGATGGTGCTCTGGAGGAACCCCGCACTGTGATCGAAGAAGCTGCTAACATGATCGGAACCGTTCAACTATCCCCACTATGAGTCCCCGGCCTTCAGGCCGGGGAGGAATTGTATCCATACGACAAGCAATATGTGTCATTGAATGAACTTAGCATATGTGCTCACCGTAAAAGACGATCATCCTCAAACTGGACAGTCCTGATACTGGTATTCTTGACCAGACGATTCGGGCTTACACAGACGGGATGAATTATGTCTCTACGGTCGTGTATGCTCTTGGGAAAGTGAAAGGATCTGTTGCCCTTCAGAAGGAAGTATATCACTCTCTTAGAGGGGAATTCAGCCTAAAGTCACCGATGGACTGCAACGTAGTTCGACAAGTTACAGGGACGTATCGGACACTTCAGCAACAGATAAAGATTAAGAAATCTGAGTGGTAAAAAATCGAATTCACTCCCACTGCCATGACATTCTCATTTAAACGGGACTTCACGATAGATGGAGATCAGATCGGCTTAACTACCCTTGAAGGTCGAAAGATATTCAGACCCGATGGGCACGATGTTCCGGAATCCATGATATACTCCGGGAGTTGGATGCCTTATTTATGCTCATTTCTTTAGTGAGGTAGGGGAAACCCGTTTTTCGTAAATAAAAAGAGGTGGATGTATATTTGCCGGATAATAATTATGGTATTTTTGTCATTCCTCTTTGAGATCATCATATATCAATGAAAATTGTTCGATTACCGTCTGAAGGTTTTCTGCAATCTCACCTGCGATAATATCGGGTTCGGGGAGATTTTCCGTGTCTTCGAGGCTCTCGTCTTTTATCCAGAATATGTGCAGACTGACCTTGTCGCGTTTCATCAGGTCGTCGTATCTGAACGGTTTGAAACACTCTGTTTCCGTTCTTTCGTGACGGTTCCGGGGGTGATAGCACTCGATGAAATCAGTGAGGTTTGCTAACGACAGGGGCCTTTCTTTGAGCGTGAAGTGCTTGTTTGTTCTGAGGTCGTATATCCAGAGAGTATCTGTCCACGGTTCTTCCCGTCCGGGTTTTCTTTCAAAGAAGATGATGTTTGCTTTGACCCCCTGCGCATAAAAGATGCCGGTGGGAAGCCGCAAAAGGGTGTGCACGTCGCATTCGGCGAGGAGTTTTCGTCTTATTGCCTCGCCTGCACCGCCTTCAAACAGAACGTTGTCGGGCACAACGACGGCTGCCTTGCCGTTTATTTTGAGCATGCTCCGTACATGCTGGAGGAAGTTGAGCTGTTTGTTTGATGTCGTTGCCCAGAAATCATCCCGTTCGTAGGTTTGCTTATCTTTTTCTACCTTCCCGTCGCTCGTTATGACGGTATAGCTGCTTTTTTTGCCGAACGGGGGATTGGTGAGCACAAGGTCATAATGGTCTTTTGGTTCTGACAGAAGGGAGTCTGCGACGTTTATCGGGCTTGGTCTGTTCCGATGCCGTGGAGGTAGAGGTTCATCGCACAGAGGCGGGCAGTGCTGTCAACAATCTCGGTTCCGTGGAATGTATGTTCTTTTAAGAATACGGACTGTTCCCGGTCGAATTCGTAGTTTTTGACGAGGTAATCCCGTTGTGCAAGGAAAAATCCCCCCGTTCCGCATGCCGGGTCTGCAATGGTCTGGCAGGGTTTTGGACGGGTCACCTCAACTATGGCCTGAATCAGTGCCCGTGGGGTGAAGTACTGGTCCGCACCGCTCTTTGTGTCCTCAGCGTTCTTCTGAAGGAGCCCTTCGTATATCTCGCCTTTGACATCCATGTCGAGACCGACCCAGGTCTCTTTTCCTATGAGTTCGACCAGTCGTCTGAGCTTTGCCGGGTCCTGTATCTTGTTCTGGGATTTTCTGAATATGACGCCGAGGAGGCCGTGTTCTTTCCCGAGGGCCTCGAGTGTGTGGCGGTAGTGGATTTCGAGGGCATCCCCCTCTTTAGATTCGAGTGCCTCCCAGCCGTATTCATCAGGTATGGTTGAAGGTCTGTTAAACGGTGGTTTGCGATGCTCGTCTGCCATTTTGAGGAAGAG